>JAGNUG010000092.1 GCA_017987115.1 Flavobacteriales bacterium
AATAGTGTTGGACAGCTGATCTTGATCAAGACAAATTTCCAAAATGATAAGCTACTGCAATTTCATTTAGATGCGTCTGCCGGAATGTATATCGTAAAGGCATTATTTGAAGATGGATCAAGCGCAATTCAGCGCATATTAGTTGTTGACCAATAGCGGTTGGCTCCAATCATTATCCGTGTGGGGTATAAGCTAGAACGAGGTATGTGATTCCAATACGTACTTCTTTCGTCCTATGAAGAAGCACTGAGTCTCTATCCGGTTCTACCTTGGCCCTGTGAAAATCACTGGATCCTCTTTTCGCTTGCAATTTCTCATAGCTCTTGTGGCGGCGTTACTGTTCATTCCCGGCTTAGGAGCGGTGCATATATTCGATTGGGACGAAATCAATTTCGCGGAGATCACGCGGGAGATGTTGGTCACCGGCGACTGGCTCCAACCCCGGATCGACTATTTGCCGTTCCACGAAAAGCCGCCGTTGTTCATTTGGTTCCAAGCAATCAGCATGTCGGTTTTCGGCGTGAATGAATTTGCGGCTCGCCTACCCAATGCACTCTGTGGGATCGTAACGTTGTTGGTGCTCTTCCGGATCGGCACGCGCTTGAAGAACGAGACCTTCGGAGCGTTGTGGGCATTGGCCTATATCGGGTCCATCCTACCCCATTTGTATTTCCGCAGCGGGATCATTGATCCATGGTTCAACCTCTTCATCTTTCTCGGGCTGGATCAGTTCATTCAACTTGTTTCTGCTGATCGAAAGAAAAGCTCGCAACACGCGATCCTTTCCGGGCTTTTCCTAGGACTTGCCGTGATGACGAAAGGGCCGGTCGGTGTGCTGATACCCGGACTATCGATCGTGATCTTCTGGGTGCTGAACAAATTCAGGCCTATCGTTCTATGGCGCTCCATACTTATAGGCTCATTGGTCGTGCTGGCGACGATCAGTGCCTGGGCGGTGATCGACTACGCCAAGAATGGTCCTGACTTCATGATCGGTTTCTTCTGGCGTCAAGTAGCGATGCTCACCACCGAGGATGCCGGACATGGCGGTTTCTTCGGCTACCATGTTGTGGTGTTAGTGATCGGGTGTTTCCCGGCATCGTTGTTCGCGCTACAGGAAATGAACGGTGGAAGGCGTGCGACCGATGTACCTGCGGCGGCAAACACGTATCGCAAATGGATGCTCATCCTGTTCTGGGTCGTCCTGATCCTGTTCAGTCTGGTGAAGACCAAGATCGTTCACTACAGCAGCTTGTGCTATTTCCCGCTGACGTATTTGGCAGCGTTACAATTGGAACGTAGTTGGGTTGAACGAATAGCATTCGGCAGTGTCCGCTGGGCCATCGGAATACTGGGCGCATTGTTCGCTTCGATCATTTTCGCGGTACCGATCCTTGGACAGCATATCGAGCTATTAAAACCGTTGTTCGCGCAGGATCAATTCGCACTTGCCAATTTGGATGCCGACGTTCAATGGGATCTGATCGCTTGCAGTGCGGGTCTCTTTCTGTTCGTTGTACTGGTAGTGAGCCACGTCCTCCACAAACAAGAAAAATACCGTGCAAGTATCCTCACCACCTTCTGCGGAACAGCATTGTTCGTTTGGCTGACATTGTTCTTCTTCATCAACAACATCGAAGGGTACTCGCAACGCGCGGCCATTGAATTCTTCCAAGCCAGACAGGATGAAAAATGCTACGTGATCACGCGCAACTACAAGAGCTACGCGCAGTTGTTCTACACCCGAAAGCCACTGGTAACGAACGCGCTCTCATACACAGACAATTGGCTCTTGACCGGCGATGTTGATCGACCGGTATACGTAGTGTGCAAAGTGACCAGTGCAGAAGAGGTTGCCGCAGAACCCATGTTGAACGAGCTGTACCGAAAGAACGGGTTCGTGTTCTTTGTGCGGCAAGCAGATCAATATTAAAAAAGTAGCACTTGGCCTAAGCAGGCATTTATACTATTCCCACATTCCAACTTATATTCGACGAATAACCTCTCTGATCAAAACGCGATCTACACAACTTGTTATGAAGACCACCACCAACCTCGCGATCTTGTCTTGTTTGCTCTTTGCATGTCAATCGACAGACAATAGCACTGCGGAAAAAGAAGTTGCTGCTAAAGCACCCAAGCAATACACCATTGCGCAGTTTCTTGATAACGCTTCCATATACGTTCGCTCGTTCTCTCATGATGAGAAACGCATTCTCGTTGGTGATAATAGCTCGGGTATAAATAATGCCGCACAGATCGATCTCGAGACAGGAGTGCTTACTGCTTTGACCAATTCTACGAACGAATCGGTATGGCCGCAATCCTTTTTACCGGGCGACGACCGTTTTCTATTTACCCAGGATAATGGTGGCGATGAGATCGATCATTTGTTCTTACGAGAAGCCGATGGCAGCAACAAAGAACTTACACCGGACAAAGGAGCGAAGGCCGGGTTCTACGGTTGGGCAGATGATAAGAAGACCTTCTTCTACGGATTCAACAAGCGCGACCCACGCTACATGGATGTCTACGAAATGGACATTGTGGATTTCAAGCCGACCTTGCTTTACAAAAATGAAGAGGGCTTGGACTACAGCGACATTAGCAACGATAAGCGCTACCTCGTTCTAGCGAAGACCGTGAACAGGAATGATGATGATCTGATGTTATTCGATCGCGAGACCAAGAAGACGGTCAAGATCAACCAGACGTTGAGTGCAAACTCGTCATCCGGATTCAGTGTAGACAATGCTTCATTGTATTACCTCACGGATGAAGGCGGTGAATTCGATTACCTGATGCGCTATGACATTGCCACTGGCGAGCGCGTGAAAGTATTGGAGGAAAAGTGGGACATTATGTATGCCTATTTATCGAAGACGGGACAGTACCGTGTGGTGGGCATCAACAATGATGGTAACACTCAAGTAAAGCTCTTCAATGCGGAGACCGGCGCGCAATTGGAATTTCCGGAGCTACCACAAGGAGACGTCAGTTCCGTGCGGATCTCGGACTCTGAAAAGCAAATGATCATTACGGCTGGCAGCACCGTATCCAGTGCCGATCTGTTTCTGTACGACTTCGAAACCAAAGCGGTAAAGCAACTTACGAGTACGATGAGTAAAGAAGTGGATACCGATGACCTGGTCACTGCCGAAGTGGTGCGCTACCCTTCTTTCGATGGCCTCGCTATTCCTGCCATTTACTACAAACCAAAAACAGCTTCGGTCGATAATAAAGTGCCAGCATTGGTTTTCGTACATGGTGGTCCTGGCGGTCAATCCAGAGCGAATTATTCTTCATTGATCCAGTATTTGGTGAATCATGATTACGCGGTACTTGCTGTGAACAACCGTGGCAGCAGTGGCTACGGCAAAACCTTCTATTCGTTGGATGATCGGAATCACGGCGAGAATGATCTACAAGATTGCATAGAAGGCAAGAATTACTTGGCCAGCTTGCCCTACATCGACAAGGACAATATCGCGATCGTCGGTGGTTCTTACGGTGGCTTCATGGTCATGCGTGCAATGACGCATACACCCGAAGAATTCAAAGTTGGTGTGAATCTTTTCGGTGTAACTAATTGGTTGCGCACATTGAAGAATATTCCACCATGGTGGGAGTCGTTCAAAACAGCGCTTTACCTCGAAATGGGAGACCCGAATACCGCAGACTCTGTGCGACTTTATGAGATCTCGCCCGTCTTTCATGGTGATAAAGTGAAGCACCCGGTAATGATCTTACAAGGTGCAACAGATCCGCGTGTGGTGCAGGCAGAATCGGACGAAATGGTGGCGGCCATCAAGAAAAATGGGATCGATGTTGAGTATGTTCTTTTCGATGATGAAGGACATGGATTCGTCAAGAAAGAAAACCAGATCGAAGGGTACGGCAAGATGCTTCAGTTCTTGGATCGGAATCTGAAGAACGACAGTAACGTCGTTGTGAATTAGGCGTGCCACTAAATGCGGATATTTCACTCGTAAACGAGCGTAAAACTCACAAACGAAGAAGGTATCGAAATGAAGGTGTCGAGATCAACCCGGATACTACCGATATTAGCACCATGACCGGACATATCCATACCCCAACACCAGACCTCGCGAAGAGCATCGACTTTTACAAGCGGCTCGGATTCACAGTCGCCTCGGAAGGAACTCCAACATTGATAACGGATGGCAACATTACCATCGAGATCAACGCGGAGCGCACTGCGCGTGCAGGTGTTGCACTTTATGGCAGCAATTGGGGTGATGTGATCCCGAAGCTGAACACACCGACGCACTCGTGTAAAGGTGGCCATGTATGCGCGGATCCGAACGGTGTTTGGATCTATATGCTGGATGGCGATGCGCCGGTGGTTCCACAAATGGACATCAAGGGAACCATACTGGGAAAGTGCATGGGCGTGACCATCGAGACCACGGACATGGCGCGTTCAGTGGCACTGTGGCAAGCGCTTGGTTTTGCGATCACAATGGGTACTACCGAAAGCGGCTGGGTGGTCGTATCCGCTGAAGGATGTCCGGGAGTAAGCATCATGAAGCCGTTGATGTGCCCGCATTTGTTCTTCAACCCGTCGCTCACGTACTTCAATGGAAAGGAAGGAAACCCGGTGGTGATCGAGAACGTGCGGAAGGCCGGCATACCCATCACAGAAGAGATCACGCACTTCAATAAGGACGGTATCGTCGACAACATCATCATTCGTGATCCGGGTGGGTATGGGTTCTTTTTGTTCAATGATTGAGAGTATAAGGTTGTCTTATGCTTTTAGTCTTATGTCTTATGCGGCACCCGGCATAAGACTTAAGACAAAAGACAACACCTACAAGTGACATACTTTTCAGTGAATGCCGCACGACCTAAGCCACATCCTTACCCATCTCGGTGAAGACCGGGAGCGCGGCTATGATGCCGTAGTACCGCCGATCGTTCAAAGCGGGAATTTCACGTACCCTACTGTTGCAGCCATGCGCGCCGTAGTGCAGAAGGAAATGGAGAAGCCGTTGTATTCACGGGGTTTCAACCCTACCGTTGGTATCTTGCGAGAGAAGATCGCAGCCTTGGAACATGCGGAGGACGCATTGGTCTTCAGCAGCGGAAGCGCGGCGATAGCATCAGCGGTGATCAGCTTCGTGAAGGCAGGTGATCATATCGTGTGCGTAGAAAAACCTTACAGTTGGACCAAGAAGTTGCTTGTTGAATTACTACCTCGATTCGGCGTGGCGCACACCTTCGTGGATGGCACGGATGCGGAGAATTACCGCAAAGCGACCAGACCGAACACGACCTTCTTCATCCTTGAATCTCCGAACTCATTGACCTTCGAATTGCAGGATATTGCGGCAGTTGCTGCGATAGCGAAGGAGAAGAACATCATCACCTTGTGTGATAACAGTTTCAACAGTCCGCTTTTCCAGAACCCGTTGGATCTGGGTATGGACATGGTTGCGCACAGTGCGACGAAATACCTGAACGGTCATAGTGATGTTGTTGCTGGTGTGCTTGCAGGATCGAAGACCATGATGCGCCAAGTGATGCAAAAGGAGTTCATGACCTTGGGTGCATGTCCATCGCCACATGATGCGTGGTTGATCTTGCGCGGACTGCGTACGCTGGAATTGCGCGTTCACCGAAGCGCTGATAATGCGGAGAAGGTCGCACAGTTCCTGGAAGGACATCCAAAAGTGAACGAGATCCATTGGCCTGGTTTGAAAAGTCATCCGCAATATGCACTTGCCCAAAAGCAAATGAAGCGTGTTGCCGGTTTAATGAGCATCGAATTGAACGCCCCGGATGAAGCGGCCGTGGAACGTTTTTGCGATAACCTAAAAACCTTTTTGATCGCGGTAAGTTGGGGCGGTTACGAAAGCTTACAATGGCCGGTGTGTGCGTTAAAAGGTCCGAGCGGCTATTACACCGACCTACCCTTTACGATGATCCGGTTGTATATCGGCTTGGAAGATCCAGACCTATTGATCGCGGATCTGGAGCAGGCGTTGTCACGCGTGTAACAACCATTACCTCCACCCACCTCCCAGTGCGCGGTATACATTCACTTTCGCGTTCATGCGTTGCTTTTGTGTTTCAATAAGCTCGAAGCGGGAATCCAATGCATCGCGCTGGGTCAGTAACACTTCCATATAATCGGCGCGCGCGGAAAGGAACAAGCTGTTGGAGATGGTGATCGATTCCTGCAAGGCCTGCACACGTTGTGACCTTAGGTCGTAGCTCTTGTTCAAATTTTCGATGTTGGAAAGTTGATTGGCAACTTCGACATACGCATTCAGGATCGTGCGCTCGTAATCATACACGGCTTGGACCTGTTTGGAATTCGCTGAGTAATAGGTTGCCTTGATCGCATTTCGGTTGATCAACGGAGCCACAAGCTCACCTGCCACATTGAAGATCAAGGACTGTGGTGTAGTGAACAAATATGCAGGATCGAATGCTCGGAAACCCACGCCAGCACCGAGACCAACCGAAGGATAGAAGCGAGCTCTTGCGGACTTCACATCCAATTTCGATGCGGCCAGTTCCTGCTCGGCTTGTTTGACATCGGGCCGATTCGCCAAGAGTTGTGCGGGCAATCCAGCGAGTACCGTATCGGGCACCAGACTGCTGAATGCTTGTGTATTCCGTTGTATGGTCTGTGGAAAGCGGCCTACCAGGAAGTTGATACGATTCTCCGTCTCCGTGATCTGCTGTTGGATGTCGAACTGCAGGCTTCGCGTGTGGAACACTTCCGCCTCGAACCTGCGGACCGCCAATTCGGTAACTCGAGTAGCCTGCTTCTGTTGTCGAACGATGCTCAGCGCATTGCTTTGGATCTCAATGTTCTGTTGCACGATCAACAATTGGTTATCCAAAGCGAGCAGCTCATAGTACGAGTTGGATAGCTCCGCGACCAGGTTCGTCACCATGAAATTCTTCCCTTCCACCGTGCCCAGATACCTGCTGTAAGCTGCCTTCTTTGCATTGCGCAACTTCCCCCAGACATCCAGTTCCCAGTTCGCGTAAAGCCCTATCATGTAATCCGGCAAGGGTTCCGGCGTTTCCACGTCGGGCATGATGTCCGTGGTGGCTTCACTGGATCCTTTGCTCGTGTAACGGCCTACCTTATCCACTTCTGCACTGCCGCGCGCATCGATGTATGGCAGGTACTCCCCTTTTCTGGCCTTGACCTCGAATTGTGCTGACCGGATCTCCTGCAACATGATGTTGAGTTCCTGGTTGTTGATCAGCGCGGAGTCGATCAATGCATTCAGGTACGGATCGTTGAAATAGGATCTCCACTTCACATTGGATGTATTCGTGGAATCCGCGGAACCAGTGTAGCTGGCCGGTACCGTTCTGTTCTCCGTCCGTTTTACCAAGGCGGTACTACTGCAACCATAGAAAGCCATGGCAAGTAATACTGCGGCGCCCGAGAATTTCAGATCTTTCAACATTGTCTTCCTTGTTGCTAACGAATACACGAGACGATCAACACGCAATAGGTCATTCATCCTTCTTGCGTTTTAGGAGCTTCCTCAACTGCTCATTCAATTTCTTCAGCTCCAAGCGCGATCTTCGTTGTTCCTCACCTGTACGAATGAACTGTTCGGATACAGGTTCATCCTCCTCTTCCTGGATCAATTTGCGCCCGACTATCATGGTGGCGAAAACATAGTATAGTCCGGGGATGACGAGTACCCCTATAAGCGTTCCTACAAGCATGCCACCTAGGGCCGACGAACCGATCGTGCGGTTACCAATGGCACCAGCGCCCGATGCGACCACCAAAGGGATAAGCCCTGCTATGAATGCGAAGGAAGTCATCAGGATCGGACGGAAACGTGCTTTTGCGCCTTCGATCGAAGCCTCCAATACGGTGGCGCCCGCACGCTGCTTCTGAACAGCGAATTCCACGATCAATACTGCGTTCTTTCCCAGAAGACCGATCAGCATGATCATACCGATCTGTGCGTACACATCATTTGCCAATCCCATCATCTTGAGCATGAGGAATGAGCCGAGCACACCCACCGGCAATGAAAGAACAACGACCAACGGCAGCACAAAACTTTCGTATTGCGCAGCCAACACGAGGTACACGAAAATGAGTACTACCAAGAAGATATAGATGGCTTCATTACCGCGCCTTGCTTCGTCGTACGAGAGGCCTTCCCAAGCAATATCGTATCCTCTAGGAAGTGTTTCCTTGGCCACCTCCTGGATGGCTTTGATCGCATCACCACTGGTATAGCCTTCTACAGGAAGCCCGCGAATAGTAGCAGAGTTATAGAGGTTGTAACGCGTGATCTCATTCGGCCCGAGGCGCTTCTCGAAGTGCATGAATGATGAGTATGGGACCATCGATCCTTGCTCATTCTTTACAAAAAGGGAAGTAAGGTCCGTAGGGTCCTTCCGATATTCCGGTCCGGCCTGAGCAAATACCTTGAAGAAGCGACCAAAGCGGATGAAGCCTTGCTCGTAGGTACTTCCGATCAGGATGTTCAGATTCTCGACTGCCTTACCGATGGACACGCCTTTTTGCATGGCAAGTTTGTTGTCGATGATCATTTCGTACTGCGGAAAATTTGCAGCATAGAATGTGAACAGACCGGTAAGCTCTTTGCGTTCCGCCAAAGCTGCCATGAAGTCATTGTTCACACGCTCGAACTCGTGGTAATCCGTGCCATTGGTCTTATCCAACATGCGCAAGGAAAAACCTGCTGATGATCCAAAACCAGGAACCGCAGGAGGTTCAAAATATTCAATGATCGCACCCAGGTCCTTGGACTTGTGTTCAAGTTCCTCCATGATCTCGTTCACATTCTTTTCGCGTTCATTCCAAGGCTTCAAATTGATCAAACAGGTACCAGCGTTCGATCCGCGACCCTCGGTCATGATCTCATAACCGGCAAGGGACGAAACGGATTCCACTTCAGGGATCTCTTCACAGATCTTCTGCAACTGCTCCGCTACTTGATTGGTGGTCTCCAAGGTTGAGCCCGGTGGAGTCTGTACTATTGCGTAGATGGTTCCTTGATCCTCGCTAGGGATGAAACCGGCAGGTAACACTTCATTGGAGAGGTAGATGCCCGCACAGAACGCTCCGAGCATACCGAACGTGATCACCCTGCGCATTACGATCCTATTGAGTATCGCTACATAGCGCCCAGTGATCCGTTCGAAGCCGCGGTTGAACCAGTTGATGAAACGATCCATGATCGACTTTTTTGTGTGTGTTCCGTTATGCGGTTTCATCAGCATGGCGCAGAGCACAGGTGTTAGCGTAAGTGCCACAACCGCGGAAATGATGATGGACCCTGCCATTGTGATCGAGAACTGGCGATAGAACACACCCACAGGACCTGTCATGAAAGAGATCGGAATGAATACCGAGACCATCACCAAGGTGATCGCGATGATGGCACCACCGATCTCGCCCATCACCTCTTTAACGGCAGCATATGGAAGCATGTGCTTCTCTTCCATCTTGGCATGCACGGCCTCCACTACCACGATCGCATTATCGACCACGATCCCGATCGCAAGTACCAATGCGAACAACGTGATCAGATTAATGGATAGGTCGAACAGCTGCATGACAAAGAATGCCCCGATCAATGAAACGGGTACAGCAATGATCGGGATCAACGTGGAGCGCCAGTCTCCAAGGAAAAGGAACACGACCAACGCCACCAGAATGAACGCATCGCGTAAGGTGTGCAAGACCTGTTCGATCGATGCGTCGAGGAACGTGGACACATCGTAGCTTACCTTGTAATCGAGCCCTGGCGGCATGGAAGTGGATAGTTCCGCCAACTTCTCCTTTACCTGTTCGATAACATCACTAGCATTACTACCCAACGTTTGTTTCAATACAATGGAGGCGGAAGGCTTACCATCAAGGCTTGAATAAATATCGAAGAACGCACTTCCGAGTTCCACGTCAGCGATATCACGCAGTTTGATCATCTCGCCCTCTTCGTTGGCACGGATGATGATGTTCCTGTACTGTTCGGGTTCATTGAACTGCCCTTGGTAAACAAGAACGTACTCCAAAGCTTGTGCTTTGATCCCCGAACTTTGGCCGAGACGACCGGGTCTCGCTATGAGGCTCTGCTCCTGCATAGCCTCCATCACTTCTTCAGCGGAGATATTGTATGCCCGCATACGATCGGGTTTCATCCAAACACGCATGGCATACATGCGACTGCCGAGGATCTGTGCCTGCGCAACCCCTGGTATTCGCTGGATCTCCGGGATCAATTGCGTGTAAGCATAGTTGTACAGGAACAGCTGGTCAGCGTCCTTCGCGTCGGCGTATAGGTTCACGTACATGAGCATGCTCGGTTGCACGGGTGTAATGATCACGCCTTCGCGTTGCACGAGCGTTGGCAAATTGGGCATCACTTGATCCACACGCGTTTTCACACGCACAACGGCTTCATTGGGATCAGTACCTGGTTCGAAGATCACGCGAATGGTACCCTCACCTGCGCTTGTGGCATCAGATGCGATGTATCGCATGCCTTGCACGCCATTGATCGCCGTTTCCAATTGGATGATCGTCGACTTGGTGAGTACGTCAGCACTTGAACCGGGATAGGATACGAAGATGTTGACCGTCGTGGGTGCGATCTCCGGGAATTGTGCAGTGGGCAGTTGTTGTATCGCAAGCCCTCCGACGAATAGTATCAACACCGAGATAACAATGGCCAAAACAGGCCGATGGATGAAGTTCTTGAACATGGTCCAGGTTGTTTGGGCGTTCTTACTCGGCGTACAGACCCAAATGTGATACCACTGAATCAGGAGCGACAAAACGGTAGTTGATCTGCTCCTTGTCCTTCACTTTGCGCAAGCCCTCCAAAAGGAACCGATCGGTTTCCTTGACACCTTCACTGATCACGAATAAGTGTTGAAATTCCTGTGCGATCCTGATCTGCGTACTCTGTAACACACTGTCCTCACCAACCACGAATACGTAACGGTGGTCCAGCACTTCGTACGTCGCTTTTTGCGGGATCACCAGGACGTGGTCCAGTTTCGAATCCATGAGGATAGTACCTGTTTCGCCGTGGCGAAGCAGGCCGTTCGGATTCGGAAAAGTTGCTCTGAACGCGATGTTGCCTGTCGTGTTATCGAAATCCGATTCAATAGCAGTGATCACACCACCTTGATCGAAGGTTTCCCCATTCGCCATTTTAAGACGGACCTTGGATCCATTCTCCGCTTCCGTATTGCGTTTGTATTTCAGGTATTCGGCTTCCGGCACATTGAAATAGACCCACATGGAACGGTTATCGGATAATTCCGAAAGCAGATCTCCTTCATCGAGCAATGATCCTTTCCGCACATGGAAGCGGCCCATGATCCCATCGAACGGCGCTTTGATCTCCGTGAATCCAAGGTGTGCCTGGGCCATTGATACTTCCGCACGAGCCTTGTCCAACCGAGCTTTTGCGAGAGCGAGTTCGTTCGGCGAGACCACATTGCTGTCGGCCAGCGCTTTGGTGTTTCGGTATTCGATCTGTGCGAAATCAGCTTCCGCTTCCGCTCTGCTTACTTCCGCCAAATAAAGCACAGGACGGATCTTGAAAAGCGTTTGACCTTCTTTTACGAGCTGGCCTTCATCCACGAAGATCCCTTCGAGGTATCCGCGTTCCAGCGCGCGTAGTTCAATGTGCTGAATGGAGTGGATCTGACTGACATACTCCTTGGAGACCATGGTGTCCACCAACAAAGGACTTGTGACGTTGAACGTGGGGCCACGTTCCTCTTCCTTATGCTTGGAAGTGCAACTGGTCTGTACGAAAAGTATGATGGATCCTACGAAAAAGAGACTTGCTCTCATGATGATCATGACTAGGAAATTTATCGAAGAACTGAAGGAGGACCCTTGGAATGCTCAGTGAGCATCGTGGTTCACGGCCTATGGTTCAACATTGGCACAGGAAGAACCATACGGCCTATTACCGCAGCACGGGCAGGATCGCGTTACCCGTTCAGGAAAAGTTCAAATACGGAACACCTGAAAGCGCACGAATGCGGGAGGCGCTGCAGCCAAATAAGCTGGATGAACGGATGCGTTCAGCATAGCGGATCGTCGCGCACTTACACCGGATCGATCACCGTTCGCAACAGAGTAACAATGCTTTTGATGATGGACCGTCGATGGTTCCACCCTGTGTTCGTCCTCTTCAGTAGTTTCAACCTCTGCAATAATGGCCGCACCTTGTCTAATGCCATGTGTGCTAGCATCCGAACGGAACTCAATGCCGGTAAAAGCGATGCTTTTCCTCAAAACCACATACGTATGATCTTGTCGGTCATTGTCCCCATCGCTGTGGTTCGCACTTGCTTGCCCGAACGCACAAAGCACGAACAGGACAGTAAGACACAAAGCGTTAAGGATTGCTTTCAACATCGAGGGCGCAAATGTATATCCACAAATTATCGGCGTTGTACGTTGGACCCATCAATTTTGTTAATGACTGGTTAATGTTTTAACCTTGGGCACCACCCGCCGCACAAGGTCAAACTCGAATTGGCCAGAAACAAGTCAAGATCAGGATCATGCAAAGCAAAGCCACTACGCCCGACGCATACATGGATGAACTGCCAGAAGACCGTAAGGCAGCTATAAAGAAGTTGAGGAATACCATCAAAAAGAACCTACCGAACGGCTTTGCCGAGGTCATGAACTATGGGATGATCGGCTACGTTGTACCGCATAGCAAATACCCAAGTGGGTATCACTGCGATCCCAAGTTACCCTTGCCGTTCATCAATATTGCATCACAAAAGAACTTCGTCGCGCTATACCACATGGGGATCTATGCGGACAAGCAATTGCTGGAATGGTTCACCACCGAATATCCGAAACACCTTACCGGGAAACTGGACATGGGTAAAAGCTGCATACGCTTCAAGAAAGTGGAACAGATACCCTATGAGCTGATCGGCGAACTTGTAAAAAAGATGGATGCTGACGCGTGGATCGCTGTGTATGAAAAGGCGGTGAAGCGGTGACGCAGCTTCCCTTCGTTTCGATCCGGATCAGAAATTCGCTCTCAGGCTCAACGTGAAATTGCGTCCAGGCGCGCTGATATTGCTTGAGAATGTGCGGTAGTTGGTATCCATGATATTCTCCAGCCCTGCTTGGATCATGATGTTCTTGTTCACAGTGAACGCTGTTCGAAGATTCAGTGTATACCACGCTGGCATTCCATTGGCCGTGGCAAAGCTCAGATTGTCCTCACCATTGATATTGTAGTCTTTGAGACGCTTCCAACCATTGTAGAGGACATAACCTTCAAGCCTGAACCGTTTCACATTCCATTCCAACGATGTTCTTCCATAGACGGGAGGAACATGATCCAGAGGTACGTCGGTGGTATCTGTTTCAATTCGGCCATAGGTGTAGTTCACGGAACTGCGCAGCACGAATCCACGATCGAACTGAATGATCATTGACCCGCTACCTCCGTATAGGTAGGCCTTTCCGGCGTTCAGCATTGTCACGACCTTGCTAGTAACACCATCGTAAACAATACTATCCTGCCCGTTGAATTGTGCATTCCCGACCGTCAGTGCATCCCGGAACCAGGTTACGAATCCTGTTCCTTCGAGTGTAACGACACTGGAGATCGTCTTGCTGATAGTAGCCTCCAGGTTCATCGTGTGTTCCGGTTTCAAGTTGGTATTGGGCACAATCACTAATCCCGGTGCACTGTCGAACACTTTGCTCAGGTCATCGACGTTCGGTGCGCGGAATCCTGTACTACCCAAAACACTGAACCGCCATTCCTTTCCCGGCATGAACATGACACCCAGCCTGCCGCTGAGTGCTGAGTTGTTCTGCGAAGTTCTTCCAACAAGAAACGCATAGTTGGCCGTATCCTTGAACGTTGCTTCCAGCCCGGTATTCGTGAAACGTAACCCTTCACTGATCACCCATTTCGGAGATAATTCCATCGTATGCGATAGATATGCAGCAATTGTATTCATACTGGCGCCTCCATCCGCATAGCGCGTAAGCGATGGCATCACATCACCACTCACTGTATTCGTCACGGTCGCTGTGGAGATAACATCATTGTAGTTGCCCTCAAGTCCGTAGCGTATTTCATGTATACCTGCTCTTTTCTCAAGATCCGCATTCAGGGCGAACACATTCACTTTCTCCACCTGTGCAGTGAGGTCATTCTCGCGGAAATTCCGTGTGTTCCGGCTTTGTTCAAGGGCTTGGAACGAAGGAATGATCCGTACTAGATCGAAAAACCTGCGCGACTTCTGGATGTTCAATGCGTAGGATGCTAGGAACCGTTTCTGCGGACCGTAATACCATTC
>JAGNUG010000193.1 GCA_017987115.1 Flavobacteriales bacterium
GGTTAACGGCTTCGAACGGCATTACCATTCCTTCTCCTGATGGCAAGATCACACCTTTGCCCACCATTCGCACAGCAGGCTTCAGTTCTTCGAACGTTAGCTCAACCGTTACATCCTTACCCAATTCTTTTCCATTCACGTTCTTCACCGACCTGCTTACATAGCCTTGTTGTTCGCCACTAAGTCGTTCGGTGGGGTAAAGGACCAGCTTATTGCCGTCAATGCTGATACGCAGATCATCCGCACCAGCTATGCCCACGATCCCTTTCAGATCTTGCGCAGGGTCCAATGGATCGGAGAAAAGCAGCGTAGCATATTGTTCGCCATCACTAAAGGTCGTAGCACTGATCAACGCAAGCTCACCGATCGCGGGCACATCGAATGGAAGGGTTCCCATATCATCGCTGCCGATCCGCTCGGCATTCCAGTTGATATCAACAACGGAGCTTGCATCAGTTCTACGCACACTATCTACGGTGAATCGGTGATAGCGGCCATTCGGCTCGTGTTCCCATGTAAGTGGTAGATCACCGTTCCGCCCGTTCTGGATCGCATTGAAACAACCTGCCAGATCCTGGTCCGTGGCATCGTCACTCGTGTAGACCGAAACGATCAGTCGCTGCCATTCAAGATCGGTCGGGCTTAAGGATCGCATATCCGTAACACGCACATCGACTCCTTGGCGGAACGTGGTGACTTGGAATTTGAAGGTGCTCAGGTTCTTCGGTACATGTACCAGATCGCCCAGTTCAAATTTCACGGTATACGTCCGGTCCTGTTGCAAGCGTTCCGCTGGACGGAATCCTACAGTGAGTTCATCGTGCCAATAAGCAGTACCATTGATCGATGGACTGAAGTCGAACACTCGTTGGATAGCGGCCAACGAAGAATCCTTCCACCGTTGATCTTGCGCGATCCGCACCAGAATAGGAGAGCGTGCCGAAATATGGCCCGTGGTGAAGGCCGGGATGTAGGGTGTAAAAGCGGCGTCAGGTGAGAATTTATTTTCACTGGACCTACAACCAATGACTACGAAGGATATGATCACACTGATAATGAATGCGCGAAGGTTCAATGGAATGGAATGCATAGCAATTTGATTGATCCACACACGCCGCCATTGGATGTGCGCACCGCCAAGTTAGGCGGCCAAGTTGGAACGCAGAAGGTGGCGTCCGTATTGCAGCGAAGATCCGATGGATGAATGGATCAAAAAATGCCTATGATGCGATCAATTAAGAACGGATCCTACTTCCCGAACAGCTCGTCAGCTTGATCAGCTGGAATTATGTGTCCGTTCATTTCGCCAACAACGAAAGCATCCGGGAAGCCCTTTGTCTTGATCGCAATAGTTGCGTCATCAACAGCTTGGCGGTCCTTGAATGCTCCATAGAAATAACGCACACCATTGGGCGGAGTAGGGATGGCTGTAACATCACCCATACCGATCAATTTCTTCATGGTTTCCAATGGAACGTCTCCGATGAAATTTCCTACTTGGATCCGATAGCGGAGCACTTCAGGATTGATAATGTTCGGAGCGAGGGTACTTAGATCTTCAGGCCCGGTAAGTTGTGCACCCGCCTCAACGATCGAAACACGTTTACCTTCTTTGAATGCCACAAGGAATGCACCCTCAAAACCTTTTAAAAGCATCTGGATCTTGTGCGCAGCCGCTATGTTGACATCCGTGTAGGAGCCGGTATAGTAACGCGTAAGCCCATCATCGCCCTTTACCACTACAAGATCATCAATGTCCTTGAATATATTGTCTGAAAGCTTGTATTTGAATGCGCCTAACTGAACACGGACCGTCACGTCGCGGTTCACATCGCCGGCACCCATTCCCTTGATCTTTTCCCTATCCGCAGCGGTTTCTTTGGAAACATCGATCAGCTTCCCATTCTCTTCGGCCATCACCAAGCTCTCGATGCCCATACCTTTCAATTCCAGTTCACGGCGCAATGCCTCCGGGATAGCGTCGTAGTTACCGACCACATAAAAGGTAGTGTCTCCACGTTCGATCGTGCGGACATCCGGAATGCTCAATATCTTCTGGATGAGTTCTTCACTTATGCCTTCGACCTTTGAACCAACCTTAACAACGTAAACACGTTTCGAAGCTGCTTTCGGCGGCATTGGACCGAACGATTCCCTCCGTGATGCAACGACATTCACCGCACCTGAATCCATATAGGTCAGATGGCGTTGAAGGAAAGCATCATCCGTGTAGGTCACGCCTTTCACATCCACAAGAGCGCCTGGAGCGGAGTCCGGTTCATCATCCATTTCGTCCGGCACACCATCGCCGTCCCGATCATTAGGGCAGCCATGAATGTCCACTTGATATCCTGTAGGTGTGTGTGGGCATAGATCGTTCATGTCCAATACACCATCGGCGTCCTCGTCATCGTTCAATACGATCAGATCCAGTTCTTCTTTGGAGAGCGGTGTCATTTTCATTTTCTTCTTTTTCTTTCGATCCGTGGAAATACCATAGCCGATAGAGAAGGAAGAGAAAAGGAATCTATCATTCTTAGCGTCACCTTTTCGATCTCCAAGGCTCGCCGCTGTAATTCCATCGATCTTATCATCGAATGTGAAGTGCATGGTGGTTCCAATGCGGAAATCAAAGCCTCCACCCATGTCCAAACGAGCACCTACGCCTACCGGTACGGCCCAAGTGCTTTCGCTATATTTTCCAAAGCCATCTGCATTCTGTTCGCGAACGTCGCTTTCGTAGGAATAATCACGTTGAATGATCACCGCGTTACCAGCATTCGTTGCATTTTCCGCAACATCGCGTATGGTTCCATCACTCCAATAGTTGTACGTCCTGCCTTGCGCATCCTGAAGGTCGGTCTTGGTGAGGAATTCAACCGTTTCGAAACCAACTGAAACATAGGGTTCGATCGCATGGTCCTCTGGCAGGAGCTGGAGGAAATTATACTTCAATTGGAATCCACCAATGGTAACGCGCGACTCAAAGTTGAGATTTCGGACCAGACTTCGTTCATTCATTCCCAAGCGGCCATGCATAGCGTAAAGCCCTCCTTCCAACCAAGGTGTGATCGGAGCAGAGGCACGCAATTCATAGCCCAGACGCGTAACCAATGGGTTATAATTCTTGTGGTCGTTACCGACATCTCCATAAAACGCGAACATCCCTATTCCAAGCGCAAGGTGCGGTTTTAGACCTAGTATACCGGATCCGCTTGTAGTGGGTTCTTCAATTTCTGCGGCCTCTACAGGCAATGTAGTTGTCGTGCTGTCCGATTGTGCAACTACGGAAGTTGCACTGAACAGGCAGACACCTATCCATAGCCCTAGCCCCGCTAGTTGTTGCGGGGCAATGAGGTTGCGTGGAGAACGGGGCATATGTTCCGGGTCAGTTGGTCATTACGACGCCCATTTCTGGTTGGAAAGCACTAATGCTTCCTGTACCGTTATGCGCTCACCATTGTTATATGCAGTTACGAATGGGCCGGGAAAGTTATTACCTGCTTGAACATAGCTGTTGCGTTGATCACGGGCATCTTTATATGCCGTGAAACTACCTGTTACATATTTGATCCATCCTTGATGACGTTCCATGCTGTATGAACCTGAGTAATTATGAAGTACGCGGAAGTATGACCGGCTTACTTCCTTATGTCCCGCAATGATCTGCACTTTGAACGTAATTCCTTTTTCAGGAGAAGGGATCGTGCTACGTTCGGCTACAACGGGTTCCTGTGCTACTTCCGGGCGCATTTCCTTTTCCGGTGCTGGCTCAGGAGTGTCTGCTGTTTCCTGAGGTTGTGCTGGTGTTATTG
>JAGNUG010000093.1 GCA_017987115.1 Flavobacteriales bacterium
CACTTTGGAAATTGCAGGATCGATCTTGGCTAGTTCATTCCGCAATGAGTCGATCAGTTCCAATAGGTCCACACGAGAGCCATAGGCGACATTGAATACTTCTCCTTCGCAACGCTTATCCGCAGCCTCCATTGCCTTTAGCACGGCTTGAACGGCATTCCCTACGTAGGTGAAGTCACGTGATTGATGCCCATCGCCATGCACGGTTGGTTCTTCATGGCGCAAGAAACTGCGAATGAACTTGGGTATTGCAGCAGCATACGGGCCTTCAGGGTCCTGGCGCTCTCCGAATACATTGAAGAATCGCAGCCCCACCGTAGGGAAACCATAGAGTTGATCGTAAAGCTTCGCGTAATGCTCATTACCCGCTTTGGTCACGGCATACGGCGATAGCGGTCTTCCGATATTGGGTTCTTGCTTCGGCAATTCCTTTGAATCACCGTAAACACTTGAACTACTTGCATACACGAACCGCTTGACCGACTTTGCGATCCGCGCACTTTCAAGCACGTTCAGGAAACCCGTAAGGTTCGTATCGTGGCTAGGGATCGGTGCCGTGATCGATCGTGGAACGGAACCCAATGCCGCCAAGTGGATCACGCGATCAATAGCGCTCACTCCTTTTTCGCAATCAGCCAAAGAACGGATGTCACCCTCGAATAATTCGAATCGCTCATTTGAGATGAGGTGTTCGATATTCTCGGGCTCACTGGTGGCGAAATTGTCCATGCAACGCACGGCATAGCCTGCTTCGATCAAGGCATCGCACACATGACTACCGATGAATCCGGAGCCACCGGTCACGAGAATATGTTCGGAACTATCAGCCATTCAAGAATTCAACACTCCAGCACAAAAAGGTCATTTGGTAACTGATCTGCATCACTTCGCCACCGAAACAGATCGACGTTCACGGATCACGGTGATCTTCACTTGTCCGGGATAGGTCATCTCGTTCATGATCCGATCAGCGATCTGCATACTTAGCTCATCTGTCTGTGCATCGTTCATGCGCTCGCTTTCGACCATTACGCGTAATTCTCGTCCGGCCTGGATAGCGAATGCTTTCGTAACGCCATTGTAACTCATGGCAATGCCTTCCAGATCCTTCAGACGCTGTATATACGCTTCGGTTGCCTCACGGCGTGCTCCAGGACGTGCACCACTGATCGCATCGCACGCTTGAATGATCGGTGACAACAAGGTGGTCATCTCGATCTCGTCATGGTGTGCACCGATGGCATTGCATACATCAGGCTTCTCACCATATTTCTCGGCGAGCTTCATACCCAGGATAGCATGCGGCAATTCTGGATCCTCGTCGGGTACTTTTCCAATGTCATGAAGCAAACCAGCGCGTTTTGCTGCTTTCGGATTCAGCCCCAATTCACTTGCCATGATCGCGCTCAAGTTGGCCACTTCACGACTGTGCTGTAGGAGGTTTTGTCCGTAGGAGCTACGGTATTTCATACGGCCTACCATACGGATCAGTTCGTTGTGGAGTCCATGGATACCCAGATCGATGCAGGTACGTTTGCCCACCTCCATGATCTCTTCCTCCAAATGCTTTTTGGTCTTGGAAACGATCTCTTCGATCCGCGCTGGATGGATGCGGCCATCCTTAACCAACTGGTGCAAGGAAAGACGCGCGATCTCACGACGAACCGAATCGAAACAGCTTAAGATGATCGCGCCGGGCGTATCATCCACAATGATCTCAACGCCTGTGGCTTCCTCCAAAGCTCTGATATTCCGTCCCTCGCGCCCAATGATCCGGCCTTTATGCTCGTCGTTCTCAATATGGAATACGCTCACCGAATTTTCCACGGCATGCTCCGTTGCAACACGCTGGATCGTTTGGATCACGATCTTCTTTGCTTCCTTATTGGCGGTCAACTTGGCTTCCTCGGTTATGTCCTTGATGGTTGACATGGCCGCCGTTCGCGCTTCATCACGCAAGCTTTCAACCAGTTGTTTCTTGGCATCTTCCGCATTCAGACCGCTGATGTTCTCCAACTGATCCACCTGTTTCTGGTGCATTTTATCCATATCCTCGCGCCGCTTGTCCAAGCCGATCATCTTCTGCTCCAACTCTTCTTTCAGGCGTTCCAATTGCTTGTCCTTATTCACCAATTCCTGGTGTTGGCGGCTTAGCTGTTGCTCACGTTGCTTGGCCTTATCCTGATTCTGGATCAACTGCCGTTCACGCTCGCGCACCTCCTTTTCATGCTCATCCTTAAGCTCCAGGAACTTCTCCTTGGCTTGCACGATCTTTTCTTTCCTGATCGCTTCACCTTCCGCCTCGGCTTCCTTCAGAATACCGGCCGCTTGCTTTTTGTTTGCGTTGTTAAGGGCTACGAATGCTATGCCTCCGCCAGCCAATATGCCTCCTAAGAGACCTACCAAAATGCTTATGATGTCCATTTGTCCACGTTGTTTAAGTGGACCAAACGCCTCTTAATAGCGCGCAGAAAGGAACCAGAACAGGTGTTACTCGCTAAGACCGGAAAGCATTTTTTCAATGGCCACCAATGCATTCTCTGCATCGGTATCCGTTCGGGCTGCTGTGTTGTTAAGAGCCCGTACGGTAACTTCCAAGGAAGCCATTGCTAATAGGTCCTGCTTGTCGGTCATTGGATAACCTGCCTTCAAGCGGGCAATGCTTTCATTGATCTCATCTACGGCCATGCGCACGTTCTCTTCCTCTGACCTATCAATGGTCAATGGATATGCGCGGCCTGCTAGTTCCACTCTAATGGATCGTTCTTCCGTGGTCATTTACCTTCCGTTCCTGTGCCTAAAAGCGCTAAGCAGCGGTCAATTTCAAGTACCAGTTCATCGATCCGTTCATTCGTTCCCGTCCCGCTGTCCCCATCTTGGGGTTTCGCTTTTCGGAGGCCCTCATTCTCCCGTTCCAGTTCAGAAACACGTGCTTTAAGCACTTCGATCATCCGTTGATGATCATGTGCTTCTTTCTCCAGATCCGATGCTCGCTCCTTCAAGGCATGTTGATCCCGGATCAGCCGGGTAACTTGGACATTGATGGAGTTGATGCGATCAGCGAACGTGTTCATTTACTGGACCGGGGGTCCGAAATTGGTCCAGCGCCAAATATAGACCTGCTTTTGCGTTACAGCACGCGTTTTGTTTGAACGCGACCATGTTGACATGCGTTCGACATCGGCACAGGATACCAACGCTACCAGCAATAGCTTCGCGGGGATCCAATTCCTACGCGGTCCCATGGACGCAATAACTGCTCTATAAAATGATTTCAATAAATACAAATAAAATACTGATTATCATATACTTATTACCTTTTTCTTCAAGTGCTCAGGGACCGGTATCTTCTTCAAAGTATATCAACCCGATGGATATTCCTGTTGCACTTTCCGGCAACTTCATGGAGCCCCGCAACAACCATTTTCACAGTGGTCTGGATATGCGCACTGGTGGGGTCGAGGGTGTTCCGGTCCGGGCGGTTGCAGATGGATGGGTCTCGAGGATCAAAATAAGCCCATGGGGTTATGGTAAGGCAGTTTACATTGAACATAAGGACGGACATACTTCCGTTTACGGCCATTTATCGGAATTGAAAGGTGCGGTTGCTGTGGCTTGTTCCGATGCTCAATACCGCGCCAAGGACTTCACCATAGACCAATACTACGAACGGAATGCCATACCCCTAAAACAAGGCGAGGTGTTTGCGCTTAGCGGGAATTCGGGTGGAAGCGGAGGGCCACACCTCCATTTTGAACTTCGGAATGGAGCACAGCACGCCTTGGACCCTCAAGCATTGGGCATTAAGGTCAAAGACTCCACACCTCCGGAGATCATTGGCGTAAGGCTATACCCACTTTCGGATAGCAGCCGGGTCGGTCCATACCCGGCTCGTTCATTGGGATTTCCAGCGCAAGGCGGTTCTGGGAAGTACGGATTGAAACCTACGGATAGCCCTACGGCGTACGGTACTTTTGGCTTAGCGATCCACACCTTGGACCGTTACGATGACAGCGGCGCCAAATTCGGAGTACGGAAGATCGATCTGTACGTGGACAGTATAAAGTCATTCTCAGCTCATTTCGACCATATCGACTTCAACACCACGCGGTATTGCAATGCACAGTTGGACGGGGAGCTTTACAAAGCCAATAAGATGGAATACCACCGGTGCTACAAACTCCCCAACAACAAATTGGACATTTATGGTAATGAGCAGGATCAAGGACAGATCACCACACAGTCCGGCAAGGAACACCATATCCGATTCGTTGTGACCGATGCGAATGGGAACCGATCAGAACTGGCCTTCCTTTTGAAGGGAGCCACTGCTGATGAAAGTTATGCATGGCCAACTGCCACGCCAATTGGGAGTTTGTTGCGCTACGACAGCGAGAATGTCATGGCGGAAGAAGGCGTGCGCTTGACCCTTCCTGCGCTTTCATTATACGAAGATGCCTACGTCCATTACGAGCGAAAGGAGGCTCCATCAAAGGCGATAACACCATTGCACGTGCTGCACGACGCTCATACACCGCTACAAAGCTATTGCACCTTGGAACTTGACCTTCCAGCAGACCTACCAGAAGATCTCCGACAAAAGGCACTGATCGTATCAATAGGGTCAGGAGGTGGGCGCAGTGCTGAAGGTGGCATTGTGGCAGGTGGAAGGATCTCGACCAAAGTCCGCAGTTTTGGTGCATACACGATAATGATAGATACGGTGCCGCCTACCATCCGGAATGTGGACCTTCGAACAAGTATGAGCGGGCGATCCAGCTTTACACTGAAGATCGCTGATGACCTATCGGGCGTTGATACCTATAAAGCCTCGATCAATGGCGATTGGATCCTAATGGACTATGACCCCAAGACCAACCGGCTTGTACACAATTTCGACAAGCACACCAGGGCTTCTGGCAAAAAGAGCTTGGTCGTCGAAGTGTCCGATGATCGCGGGAACAAGTCACGTTTCGAGCTGGAATTCAGCCTTTGACCAGGTGATCCGGACCGGTCCTGCTTTGGTAAAATTTCAAAAAAGCACCGTACCGGATCTGAACTAGTTGCATTTCATGTGTCGAAGTATAAATACGACCATATGAAACGCACGGCCATCACTATTGCATTTGCCCTGACCCTGATCGGTTTTGCGGCCATACCAACTGAGCAGATACCTGGAAAGCTCAAAAGCTCCTCCGCGCACGATGTTACAGATCTCCGCAGCGGAGACATCCTATTCCAGACCATGCGTGGTGGACAGAGCGAGGCGATCGCATTAGCGACCGGAAGCAAGTGGACCCACGTGGGCATCGTGTTCAAAGAGAATGAAGAATGGCTCGTTTACGAAGCCGTAGGCCCCGTAAAAGCTACTCCATTGAATGAATGGATAAAGCAAGGTACAGGCGGTCATTTCGCAACGAAGCGATTGAGATCGGCCAACGAGCTTTTGGGGCCGGAAGCTACAATAGCGCTGCGTGCTGGAGCCGACCGATTCATGGGAGCGGCATACGATTGGCAGTTCGGGTGGAGTGATGAGACCATCTATTGTTCGGAGCTTGTTTGGAAAATGTATGCCGAAGCGTTGAGCATAGAGTTATGCACGCCCACCCCAATGCGTGACCACGCATTGGGCAGTGAAGTAGTACAACGCACGATCAAAGAACGCTATGGGAATGCACCACCCCTAGATGAACTGATGATCGGTCCGGGTGCACTATTCGATTGTCCATTGCTTGTGACCGTTCTGGATAAGTAGTGTTCGCGCAGTAGTTTCGGCATCTCAATGCGCGTATTCTACCCTATCATTTGCCTAGTGCTCCAGACCGGATGCACTATTCCGGATAGCGGAGAAACCCTCCTCATCGGTCATGGTGGCTCTGGAACGAACAGCCTTTATCCTATGAATTCCGAAGCAGCATTGCGGAATGGACTTTCCAGTGGATTGCACGGCATTGAACTGGATGTACAGCTGACCGCAGATAGCGTGCTTGTGGCCTATCACTCGGAACGACTCGAAGAGTTGACCGCATGCACGGGCTTGATGAACGCGGTTACGTGGGCAGAATTGCAGCGCTGCCCGAATGTGAATGAAGCCGATAGTGCGTTTCCTATCGTTCGGCTTGATCAGCTTCTTCCAGCATTAGCGAACCAATACCCGGATGCCGACTTCACCTTGGATTGTAAGCTGTTCGCACACAATGATTGGTGGCATTATTTGCGCACGTATACACGCGCATTGAGCCGACTGAATAATAGCCTCAATAACAAATTGATCGTAGAATGCCAGGTTGATGAATTCCTACGCCTTGTCCAAATTGAAGCGCCCGCAATACCGCTCTATGTTTATGGTTCGAATGTGGAAGCCGCCATCCGCCGGGCGGCCACGTCACGTTTTACCGGGGTCACCTTGAGCGTGAACCACCTTGGGCGGGACGATGTTACGATGGCACACGAATTAGGCCTCAACGTATCGGCCTTCAATGTAAGCGGCTTCTGGAGCCGACGCAAAGCTTTACAAGCAGGCGTGGACCGGATCCAGTTGGACGATATCGGGAATTGAAGTGCAGCGCAAACGCCTAAAGTAGATACCACGGATCACGGAGCCTTGATCAACTCCAGCCCTTTCTGCTGCAACATAATGGCGTATTCATTGCGAAATCCATTCTCAGGTCCAGTGCTTGTCATGCGAAAACCAGCGAATAATGGCTCCGTGTGTACACGACCGAAATGAGCAGGGAATGATCTTCCTTGTGTCATTAATGCCATTCCGTAGAAGATCGTCGCATCGAAACCCATCATTGCATAGTCATCCACATCGGTATGAAAAGTATCGCGGAACTTGCGCGTAAAGGCGTTCAATTTCTCATCAGCAGGATCCGCAAAACTTCCACTGGCGAATAAAAAACCAAGTTGGTCCAAGTCACTGGCAGCAATACTTTCGTTCTGCAACCAGCTTTCCATTCCTACAACGAGGATCCGGAATTTCGTTGTCTGCTGCTTCAAAAAACCAACAAGCGCCGTGGAGAATTCAACATCATTGAAGGGCGCAACGATCACATTCAGTTTAGCCTCAACCAACTTCGGAAGAAGCTTTTTCAGATCAGGCTTTACACTATTCACCACAAGAACACTATCCCGCAATTTACTAGGCTGGGAATCCAAAGCTTGCTGCAAGGCACTTTGCATTTGGTCCTGCAAGGACTTGTCCGCTTTAACGTCTGCGCGCACCAGGATCACATTGTCCCGTGAATGGCGTTGAGCCACGTATCGGGCAGCGTGTCGTACCATATCAGTGTTCGTCGGTGTGATCTTACTAACGATCGGATTTCCTAGTATCATCCGCACGCTCTGTGGCACTGGGCACACAATGTGTGAACGCGTTGCGATCCGGGCCAATTGTTCGATCGCTGTGCGATGAAATGGACCAATGAACAGATCCGTACGGGCAATATCAGGATCACGAAGCACAGCTGTCCAAGTATCCTGCTCATCTCCCATATCCTTCACCACAACTTCTGCGTTCAATCCGATCTTCTGCAAAGAATCCAAGGCCAACTTCGCTCCCGCATAGAACTGAGCTGCTATTCTGGAAGGTTCGTAATACCATCCTTCGGAATTCACAGCAGCTAATACGCTATCATTCTTTCCGATCGAGAATGGCAATAAAAAAGTGATCTTGTACTGCTGCAGATCAGGAGCGATCGCAGAAGAGTCTGGATCAACTTTGTTCGAGAATGGCTTGCCTGTTCCGGGTTCAACAGGAATATAGACCGTATCACCCGCTTTCAGACCAGCAGGTAGCCCTCCGTTCACTTCCTTGATCGCGTCAACGGTAACATTGAAGCGCTTTCCAAGTGCAAAGACCGTTTCGCCAGGTTGCACCAAATGGGCGATCGTATTCAGTGGAGATGCGGGTCGCGATGCAGCCTCTGAACTTCCTTGATAGTTCACTACGGGTATAACGATATCCATACCCGGACGGATGCCGGAATTCACCTGCGGATTGCGCGACATCAGCTCATTGATATCCACACCGTACTTCTTGGCTATACCAAAGAGCGTTTCCTTTTTGGCAATGGTGTGCAGCATTTCCCCATTGGCCTTAAGGTCCGGGGCGTTCTTCGCATCCTTGCGGATGATGGCATCCTTTGGCAGAAGTAGTTCGCTGTCAATGGACAAGCCATTTTCCGAACCCGGATTTGACGCTATGATCGCATCAATAGGAATCGCATAGCTCGTACTGATCGCATACAAGGTCTGTCCTGCCGTTACCTTATGCACAAAATAGGCACGGCCGTTCACGGTGCGCGTTTCCTGCGCACGCGAAACCGCAGCTAACATCAGCATGCAGAACAGAACCGTTATGATCCTACTGATCACTCCCATTCAATGGTTGCCGGAGGTTTACTGCTGATGTCATAGACCACACGATTCACGCCGTGTACGCGATTGATGATGGTATTCGATATTCGTGCCAAGAACTCGTAGGGCAGATGACACCAATCCGCGGTCATGCCATCGGTGCTGGAAACAGCCCGCAAAGCAACCGCATTTTCATAGGTACGTTCATCGCCCATTACGCCAACGCTCTTAACAGGTAAAAGGATCGCGCCAGCTTGCCATACTTGATCGTATAAGCCTTCATCCTTCAACCCTTGGATGAAAATGTGATCAACTTCTTGCAGCAAGGTTACTTTTTCTGGTGTGATGTCACCAAGGATCCTGATCGCCAATCCCGGACCTGGGAAGGGATGCCTGCCTAGGATGTTCGGGTCCAGCCCCAACTCCTTGCCTACCCTACGTACTTCGTCCTTGAACAAAAGCCGCAACGGTTCGATCACCTTCAGATTCATCCGTGCCGGTAATCCACCAACGTTGTGATGACTTTTGATCGTCACGCTAGGTCCGTTCACGCTCACGCTCTCAATAACATCCGGGTAAATAGTGCCTTGTCCTAACCATTTCACATCCGAGATCCGTTTGGCCTCAGAATCGAACACATCGATGAACGTCTTACCAATGGCCTTTCTTTTCTCCTCGGGATCATCCAGACCCTTCAATGCCAAATAGAACAGGTCCTTGGCATCGACACCTCTGATATTCAAACCGAGATGCTTGTAGCTCTCCAATACCGAATCGTATTCATTCTTACGCAGCAGACCGTTATCCACGAAGATGCAGTGCAACTGTTCGCCAATGGCACGATCCAATAACAACGCCGCGACGGAACTATCAACACCACCACTCAGAGCAAGAACCACTTTATCCGTGCCGATCTCCTGCTGAAGCCGTTGCACCGTCTGTTCAACAAAACTGTGCGGGGTCCAATTACCGGTGCATTCACAGATCCCGATCACGAAATTATGCAGTAATTGCAAGCCATCCGTAGTATGGTAAACCTCCGGATGGAATTGTACAGCATAGGTCAGGTGGTCACCTAACGAGAACGCAGCGACCGGTACTTCCGGAGTGCTCGCAAGCACTTCCATTGCTTCGCTGGGTCCTGTTATTGTATCGGCATGGCTCATCCATACTTGCGTACCAGCCTCAATACCATCGAATAAATGGCTGTCTCCAATTGTTGTCAGGTGGGCGCGTCCATATTCGCGTACGTTGGAACGCTCCACCAATGCTCCGGTTCTTTTGGCCAACAATTGCGCACCATAACACACACCCAGGATGGGCAATTTGCCCAGAATACCGGTAAGGTCCGGGTCCGGAGCTCCGGGTTCATGAACACTGCTGGGACTACCACTGAGAATTACCCCTTTTATTGCAGGGTCACCAACGAATTGTTGGGCTTTGCTGAACGGGTGGATCTCGCAATACACATTGAGCTCACGCACCCTGCGTGCGATGAGCTGGGTGTATTGGGACCCATGATCGAGGATCAGAATGGATTCTGGCAAAACAGTGATTCTTGCGCTTGTGCGACTAAGGGTGCCAAAAGTAACATTGATGGGATGTTACCAAACCCGGATCCAGAGCGAAGATCCGGAATAATGGGCTCCATCGTACTTATACACAGATCGTTCATAAGTTTTGCTCTCCCAGGCGGCCAAATGGCGAAGGCTTACGTCTTCTCCATAGTGGATCGAGAAACGGATCACCGATCCATGGATGTTGTATCTTGCACTGTTATTACGCGTGCTCTCCGGCGTAATAAACTTCGATCAATGGTAACGATCCCGTGACGTGGATGAACATGGATCGACGGAACTTTGTCGCGTAAAGAATAGAATGAACGGAAGAACTATAACCCTTAGTGCAGGTCTCAAAAGGCCATTGCGGCTAGCGTTTATGCTAGGTGCGTTGCTGGTGTGTGGGTTGGGGTTTGGGCAAGGCACGGAGAATTTTGAGAACATTCCTACTGGGAGTTCCAATAGCTACCAAAACCGAACATGGACGGGTACAGATGGTGTGATTTGGACAGCACAAGGTGCGCGAACGGATCAAACTATAAACACAAAGGCAATTTGTTTTGGCCAGAATGCACATGGAACGCGCAACGTAATCTCACCGGTTTATGCTGGTGGCATGGGAACCCTTTCTTTCAATTATGTTAGAGGGTTTACTGGCGCTGGTGCCAGAACGCTACAGATCTTTGTCAACGGAACTCAATATGGCTCAAATATCAATGTGAGTCAGGTTTCGGATGTAGTCATGTTACATACTGAGACAATTAACGTAGGTGGATCCGTACAATTGGAGATACGTAGTATTACTAATGGTCAGGTGAGAGTCGATGACATCAACTGGACACCATTCACTGCTGGCCCAACTATCTCGCACACCGCAGCAACTGATTTTGCGAGCGAGGCTGCAGGTACCGTTACGGTTACGTTACCAATAAGCCCAGCGGCAACCGGAGCGGGAAATGTTACGATCTCTGCGGTACATGGTCCTGGAGTAACGTATGGC
Source organism: Flavobacteriales bacterium (assembly GCA_017987115.1). Taxonomy (GTDB): domain Bacteria; phylum Bacteroidota; class Bacteroidia; order Flavobacteriales_F; family PHOS-HE28; genus PHOS-HE28. The sequence goes on from JAGNUG010000093.1 coordinate 10,921, forward strand.
GTTCCTCCAGCAGATTATGAAACACTTCCCGCAAGGATCGCAGGAGTTATTACGGTTCCGATCACGGTAGGAGCTACCAGCGTAACGTTCGATATCATCATCAACGATGACATCGTTACCGAGGCGAACGAGAACATCACATTCACGATTACCGGAACTACGGGAGGTACGTTCGTGGGAACGCCAACGGCGCAAACCTTCACCATCCTGGACGATGATGTCACGCCAACGGTGAATTTTAGTACGATCAGCATATCCGTGATGGAGAACATTGGTGCTGCACAGGCATTCTCGCTCAACATCAACCCTCCCGCGCTCGTGGCTGGAAATATCACGATCACCATAACCGATGGGCCAGGCGCATCCTGTGGTGGCGGAAATGATTACAACATCGCGTTACCACCATTCGTTCCACAGCCATGTGGCGTTTTCAATATTCCGTTTGCGGCTGGAGCAACATCCGCTACGTTCAATGCTTACGCGAATAATGATGTGATCGTTGAATTGACGGAAACGGTGACTTTCACGGTTACAGGAGTTCCGGGAGGTATGGCCATTGGTGGCAGTAACTCCAGTACGCTCACTATTGGAGATAATGATTCACCACCCACGGTACTGGCTCCTGGTGACCTCATCATTGTAGGGGTAAACGCCAACGATTTCGCTTGCTCCGGGGCACCGGGCTATGACCTTGTAAGTTTCTTCTGCTTCAAGCCGATCGTACCCGGAACACAGATAATAATAACGGACAACGGTTATGAGCGTTGCAATGCCGGTCAATGGGGTAACTCGGAAGGCACAGTGCGCATGACCCGCACAGGAATAGCCATACCAGCGGGACAGGTAATAACCTTCCGCATGGAGAATATCTCCGGTGCTTCCAACATTACGTCATTTGCACCCGATGGGGCTTGGACATGTACAAGTCTTAATAACCCAGTTGGAATAGGATTCGGGACCTCCGTGGCATTGAACAATGGAGGAGATCAGCTCTTTTTCATGCAGGGCGGAGCTTGGAACAGCGGTACTGCTCCTGGAACCGTACCTGCGCATAATGCTACTTATTCAGGGACGATACTATACGGCTTCAGTTCCAATCCGTCTCCGAATTGGACAGCAGCATGTACCGGAAGTGGATCGCAACTAAGCAATTTACCTCCGGGAGTTGAATGCTTCAGCATGGCACCAACATCCGCAAGTGATTTCGGCAAGTATGATGGACTCCTAACCGCTGCTTCTCAAAGGGACTGGATCATACGCGTAGATGACGTAGCGAATTGGACGGCCTACTCCACCTGCGGTTTTTACAATAGCATGGGCAACAGTTGGGTCTCTGCTCCGATCCTTCCCATTATCGTTGCTCCTTTCGTGCCGGGTAAGTGGCGCGGAACTACCAGTACGGACTGGTTCGATTGCAAGAACTGGGACGATGTGCAGATACCGGTCGCAACCACGGATGTTACCATTGATCCAGCGCCAGGTTTCTCGCTACGATCCTGCACGGTGGGTCTTGCCGGGGGATTGAACCCGGGGGGAACCGGGGTTTGTGCTTCCGTTACGATGACGAGCAATACCGCCAGTACCCGCATTCTTGTGGTAGATGTGAACAGCACATTGAATATTGGTGGAGATCTGCGGCAAACAACAACAGCGCCTAGTTTATTGTTGAATACATTATTGAATACCAATGCCACATTAACCGCAACCAACCTTTATCTGGAAGGTATCGGAAGTACGAACAATGCGGGTTTCCTTTCAACGCAACCGTCAGCACTTGCAACATTCAGTGGAAATGTGACCATAGCTGATGGTGGATGGATCAACTTACAAAGTGGTGCAGGTGGGCGTATGCAGGTCGGTGGTAACTGGGACAATCAGCGCACCGAAGCTTGGTTCGCTGAACTCAACAGTACGGTTGAGTTCATCGGTACCGGAGCACAAAGCATTAGCATTGCGAGCGGTGCTGAGTTCTTTTCAAACCTCATCGTGAATAAGCCTTCCGGATCCCTTACGCTGAACAGTCCCGTTCAAGTGCGCACGTTGTTGGATCTTTCAAATGGGCTCGTCAATACCAGCGACCCAGGCGGCCTCTTAACGTTATTGAACGGCAGTGCATGGTCGAACGCTTCTGACCTGAGCTTCGTGAATGGCCCGATGGAGAAAGCGGGGAATACACCATTTACATTCCCTGTTGGTAAAGGAAGCAGCTTAAGACCTTGCGGCATCACAGGGATCCTAGGTACCACAACCAATTCGTTCATTGCAGAATACATCCCTGTAACTGCGTATTCATGGGGTATCATTATGGAACCAACACTGCATCATCTGAGTCAATGCGAGCATTGGTTGATCGATCGCAGAGCAGGTACACCAACAGCCACGGTCCAGTTGACCTGGGATACGCCGGAGAGCTGCGGTGTGACCGACCTGCCTGATCTTCGGGTTGCACGGTGGGACATTGCGAATTCCATTTGGCGTGACCGCGGAAATGGCGGAGCTGCTGGCACTCTATGGACAGGAACGATACCTACTGCAGCAGTGCAGACGAATGCAGACTTCAATACGTTACCTGGACCACTTCCGATAACTGCATGGACCTTGGGTTCGATCACCGATGAGAATCCACTTCCGATCGAACTGATATCCTTCACGGCCAAGGTTGAGGAACCATGGGTGCGGTTGGATTGGACCACGGCCAGCGAACGGAACAACGACTTCTTTACAGTTGAGCGCAGTGCGGATGGAGAGCATTTCATGGACATCCACGAAGAGATGGGTGCTGGTAACAGTCAGCAAGTGTTGAATTACCTCACCTTCGATCGTGAGCCACTGACAGGTCTTAGCTACTACCGCTTGCGCCAAACGGATTTCGACGGCACGATTGAACTTTCCAGTATCGTAACGGTGTACAGAGGTATTGGAACGGAGCGCCCGTTGGTCGTCTTCGGAGATGCGGCTCAACTGACTGCCTTGCACGGATTCCCGGTCGGAAGCAATTACGAACTCATGGATATGACCGGCCGCTTGATCATTTCTGGAAGTGTATTGCAGGAAGACAGGCTGCAATTATCTGCGAGCGGTCTGCAGCGTGGTGCCTATCTGTTCCGACTCAGCGATGGGCAACGTACGGAAAGTGTTCGATTCGTTTATTGAACCTCCCCTACTCTTCGATCACGGCGAACTGCTGTTCAAG
>JAGNUG010000094.1 GCA_017987115.1 Flavobacteriales bacterium
GCGTTACGTATCGGTACTGAACGGAGCGTTGAAAAAGCAACAGGAAGCGATGGATTTCTGAGCAACCCATTGATCCGAATTCCTTTCCCCCAGGAAGCCATAAAGGCGAAGAACACACTGCTGGATATCGGCTTGAACAAACCGGTCGACGATTTCGAGCTTGCACTTAACAAAGCAGCTGTAGAGGCTAGCAAGGAAGCAGTTCCCGTTTTCGTGGACGCGATCACCAGCATGTCCATCCAGGATGGATTCAACCTATTGAAAGGCGGAGAGAATGCTGCCACCAATTTCCTTCGGGAGAAGACAACTGCAGCCCTTACGGCCAAGTTTGCTCCGGTGGTCCATAGTGCGACACAGACAGTGGATCTGACGAGTTATTGGACACCCCTGGCAACGACCTACAATACGACTACCCTATTGACCGGTGGCAACGCGATCGATCCTGATCTTGACGCGTATATTACCACGAAAGCCATAGATGGACTTTTCCTGCTTTTGGCTGATGAAGAAAAGAAGATCAGAGAAGACCCTTTGGCACGAACCACTTCATTACTTCAGAAAGTATTTGCACAGCAATAATCACAATCCATGCATCCCATTGTCCTTACAGAACCAGGCGTAGAGATCGCGCCGAGCGAATTGATCATCAATCCGGATGGCTCTATCTATCACATTGCATTGCGCCCGGACCAGATCGGCGATCTGGTCTTCGTGGTTGGTGACCAAGGTCGTGTTGAACTGTTAAGCCGGCATTTCGAGAAAGTTGAACACCGTGTGCAGAATCGCGAATTCGTAGCTCATACTGGCGTCTTCAATGGGACACACGTGACAGCCCTTAGCACTGGAATTGGTACGGACAACATCGATATTGTGATCAATGAATTGGATGCATTGGTGAACATCGATCTGGAAAAGCGCACACCGAAAAGCACCCAGAAGTCATTGCGCATCATCCGATTGGGTACGTGCGGTGCTCTACAGGAGGACATTCCTTGTGATACGCGGATCGTTAGTGCATATGGCGTTGGAATGGACAACGTACTACATTACTACGCTTACGAAAATACGGATGACGAAACGCGATTATTGAATGATCTTATTCATACTACCGAATGGCCGGAGAACCTTCCGCTCCCTTATGTAGCTAAGGCAGATGCGAATTTGGTTGAGTCCCTGGGTCATGGTAACGTGGTTGGCATAACACTAACATCAGGTGGATTCTACGGGCCGCAAGGACGTCAATTGCGTGCTGTTCCGGCTGTCGGTGACCTGAATGAAACATTAAGCGCTTTCTCGCATGAAGGTCTTCGGGTCTCCAATTTCGAGATGGAGACCAGTGCGTTGTATGGCCTCGGTGGTATGTTAGGACACCGCGTCTGTACCATGTGTACCGTTGTAGCGAATCGTTTACGCAAGGAGTACAGCAAGGACCATCATGGTGCGATCGATCGTATGATCAAAGAGGCTTTGGAGCGCGCAACGGCGTAATGTGATCCATTGGCATTCTTCCGAACATTCTTCGAGAACTTCAGAATAGTAGAAACGAAATAGAACACCTTACAGCGATCGGAAAATGGAAATGCTTGAATTTCCAGGATCAGTCGGTTCAACCGGGTCTGTTCCGAAAGCGTAACGACCGAACTGAAAATGACTGAACCGATCAACAAACCGATACGCACTGGGGTGGTTCAAGAATTGACCATGTTGCGCAGCAGTAGCATGGGTGTATATGTCGGGCACGATAATGAGAATGAAGTCCTTATCCCAAAAGAAGAAAACAGCGTAACCTTCGTTCGAAATGGCAAATTGAACGTATTCGTATACCGCGATGCGAACAACAGGCAGATCGGCAGCACGAAAGAACCTAAGCTGCAAGTCGGTGAATTCGCGCAATTGAAGATCATTTCCGTGGATGCGTTCGGAGCCTATGCGGATTGGGGCTTTGACCCTTCACTTATCGTACCCCATAGCGAGCAGAAACGAACATTGGAGGAAGGTCGCTGGTATGTGATCCGATCGACACTAAACCCCGAAACGGATCGACTTTACGGTTCAACACGGATCGAGGACCACCTGGACAATACCACCTTGACCGTGAAAGAGAAAGATGAGGTTGCGCTAATGGTCTTCGGCAAAAGTGAGCTTGGCTTTTCGGTGATCGTGAATAACACGCATCAAGGTCTCATCCACGCAAACGAGGTATTCCGGCCCATATCCATTGGCGATCGGATAACTGGATACGTAAAGACCATTCGCGAGGACAACAAACTGGATATAACGGTCCAACCCATCGGATATCGGCAATTCAACGATAAGAACACTGAGCTCTTGGCCAAGCGATTACAACAGACGGGCATCCTGCAATTGACCGATAAAAGCAGTGCAGAAGCCATATATCGCGAGTTCGGCATCAGCAAGAAAGCGTTCAAGAAAGCACTTGGTGCATTGTATAAAGAACGAAAAGTGCGCATCGAGGAGGATGGTGTTATTTGGATCGGTGACCGGTAAAGGTGAGCACATGTGAATTGCTGGATCCAAGAAGGAACCGAGCATTCAACGCAGCACCATCAACTTATTTGTCGCTATTGACCTGCCATCCAATTCAAGCCGATAGGCGTAAATGCCAGGCTCCAACTCTCTATCGAGGAGCACTTCTTGCTTACCAGGTCGGTTCACCAATGGAAGCATGAACAGGTCTCTGCCCAATGGATCGGTAACAACGATCCTTGCATGTTCCATTTTTGATCCATTCAATGGAGTAACCACGAAAGTGGCACGGGAACTGGTAGGATTCGGAAAACAGGACAAGGAAACGCTCGGGGCAGCCTGTGCTGGACCCGTAATGCCGATCGCAGAACAGTTGATCCCATAAGGTAGATCGTCCATTGGAGCATCAGGGGTATCGGCATCATTCGCCGCCAACAATTCACTCGAGAACTGACTGGTGATACCATCATCATCTATGGCGGCAGCGCAGATATAATAACCGCTTCCTGCCACAAGTCCAGGGACAAGGAACGACGTTTCGGTCGTCAGATAGACCGCATTGAACTCCACCGGGCTATTCACTCTACGCGCAGCAACACGGAACGTACTGCACCCCGCTGGCGGCACAATGGAAACACGAAGACCTGTGGGTTCATCGGCCAATGTTATCTCTGGCGCTTCGGGACCCAACGCAAGCAGCGTCGCGGTCATGCCATTGATCAACGTATTGCGCTGGAGGTAATTGAAGTCCACGAAAAAGCTGTCGATCACAAGGTCTCCATCCGTATCAACTCCTAGAATATCATCGCTTGTATGTTGCCGATCCCCATAATCCAGGTTCAATGGGTTTCCATCACCGTGTTCATTTGCTGCCGTAAAACGAACACTGGTGAAACCCAATTCGCGGAAAGGAATATGATCACCACCTCGTCCTACGCGATCCTCTCTGTTCATGACCTCAATGGTCGTCGGTACAGCCACTTCGGGTCGCAGTTTCTCCTCGTAGAATAATTTGATCGACCGGGCCAGGCCACGATTCATTAGTTGTGTCGTTCCGCTGCTGAATATGCGAAGGTTAAGACTATCCACAGCACCTGGACCAGGGCAACTTGGAGGAGAAGATGTGTCTCCACAATAGATCCCTCCAACTACATCATTATTGAGTACGGCCTTGATCGCAACACCCTTTTCAACACAATACTGTGCCATGGCCTTAGCACCTAGGAGCCCTTGTTCCTCGCCAGTTGTAAGCAGAAAGACCAGCGTATTGTTGAATGTGTATTTGCTGAGCGTCCTCGCCAATTCAAGCACCAATGCAGAGCCGCTTCCATTGTCCTCTGCCCCAGGCGCATCGCAATCGATATCGCAGAGATCCGTGCAACGGCTATCATAATGCGCTTCAATAATGACAGTACGGTGTTCTTCGATCGAACGACCAGGCAGCACGGCGATCACATTTCGAAGACCGTTCGCACTTCCACAAACACCTTGGTTATCCACATTATCGAATTGAATATAGGCCGGTATCAATCGCGAGTCATTTGCCTCACTTATCTGTTGGAACCGGTCAAAGGCCCAGCGCTGCGCAGCACCCATACCAGCGATATCCGACACGGTATCACTGAATGTATTTCGTGTGCCGAATTGCAGAAAGGATATCAAGATCGCCTTCAACGAATCCGCTGAGATCGCATTCCGTAGCTCACAAATGATCTCCGCGTGATCATCGATGACAACCGAGGCTGCAAAATCCAATGGGTCATGCAAACCACGCATCGCAAGTTCAGCAGCCGTGCTTGAGCACGTGATATTGCTAACAACTTGGCCGTGTAAATTGAGGGATATCGCAATAAATGAACATACGAGCAAGGATCTCATTGAATTTTGGAGTATTGGATGAAGGTAATTACCAAATGCCATAGCCAACATATCGTACAAAGTTCCAAAAGCCAACGCGTACCGTAGTTTCGCTCCCGAACGGGTCGATAAAGAGGCAGGCTCATTATGCACGAACACCGCATCATTCTTGAACCAGGTTCTGCTGACAAACACTACTGGAGGGACCTTTGGAAGTATCGCGGGCTTTTTGGCTTTTTGGCTTGGCGCGACATTCTGGTCCGGTACAAGCAGACCGCCATCGGCATAGCGTGGAGCGTGATCCGTCCAGTGCTCACCCTAAGCGTCATGGCATTTATAGGTTGGTTGTTCGAGAGCAAGTTACCCGGAGATGTGCCACGGCTATTGCTCGTAGGTGCTGCGACACTTCCATGGACCTTCTTCAGCACGGCTTTCAGTGAGGCAGCCAATAGTTTGGTAGCGAACAGGAACTTGCTCACCAAGATCTATTTCCCACGCTTAATAGTACCCGCAAGTACCGTCATCGTGTGTTTGATCGATTTCGCGATATCCTTCATCATCCTTGTGCTCTTGATGATCTTCTTTCAATTCATGCCTGACATCAAGGTGCTATTACTACCCTTCTTTCTATTGCTTGCATTGGTTACTGCAATGGGCACCGGTATCCTGATCGCCGCATTGAACGTGAAATACCGCGACTTCCGCTATATCATTCCGTTCATTGTCCAGTTCGGATTATACATTTCACCCGTGGCCTTCAGCAGTGCGGATATCTATGAAAGCACGCGCATCCCCGAAGCACTGAAAATGCTGTACGCCTTAAATCCGATGGTGGGCGTGATCGATGGTTTCCGGTGGTGCATACTAGGTGGGGAAACGACGTTGTACGTACCTGGCTTCCTGCTCTCGATCGGCGTAAGCATCTTCTTTCTCTTTATTGGGATCCGTTATTTCCGTAGAACAGAACGCGGCTTTGCCGATGTGATCTAATGAGCGAACCGATCATATCAGTGGAACACCTTACTAAGCGATATGTGATCCAGCATCAACTTCGTGGGTCTTACACCGCGCTACGCGACGTGATAACGGATAGGGCCAAAGCGTTGTTCAAGAAGAGTGACCCAGCTATTTCCTCTGAAGAATTCCTGGCGTTGAACGATGTCAATTTCACTGTTCAAACAGGGGATCGCGTGGGCATAATTGGCCGGAACGGTGCAGGCAAGAGTACATTGCTTAAGATCCTTAGTCGCATTGTGGAACCCACCAAAGGGCGCGTGGTCATTGATGGCCGTGTCGCCAGCTTATTGGAGGTTGGTACAGGCTTCCATCCGGAACTTACAGGCAGGGAGAATATCTATTTGAACGGTGCTATTTTAGGTATGTCCCGTGCAGAGATCTCTTCCAAATTCGACGAGATCGTAGCCTTCAGTGAGATCGAGAATTTTTTGGATACACCCGTAAAGCGATACAGCAGCGGTATGTACACGCGCCTTGCCTTCGCGGTAGCTGCCCATCTTGAATCCGAGATCTTGATCGTGGACGAAGTCCTTGCCGTAGGTGATGCAGCGTTCCAACGCAAATGCTTGGGAAAGATGGAAAGCGTAGCCAGCGAAGGGCGCACCGTTCTTTTCGTTAGTCACCAGATGGATGCCGTGCAACGACTATGCAATAAGGGGATATTACTGGACAAAGGAGCAGTAGTATCAACAGGCCCAATGCACGAGGTAGTTGATACTTATTTGCAATTGAACACGCACAATGCGTCGGAATTCAAGATCCCACTACCCTCCGGATCTCTATCACTCGGTGCTGTGGCCACATCATTACGCATAGAAGATTATCAAGGACGAGCTAGGAACGAGCTTCCGTTGGGAGAACCTTGGCAGATCCGCGTACTATTCATCGTAGATAAGCCATTGGATAATTTCATCGTGGCAATAGGTATCGTAACCATGTTGGACTTCCCTATCCGAACCACATGGAGCGCACCGCGCAGCATCTCACCAGGAAAATATGAGGCACTCTTCGTGAGCGACGGGATCATGTTGAGCACTGGTCATTTCAAACTAGCGGTAGGTCTGTCCGAGGACCGACGAAATTTGCACCATATACCCGATGCCGGTGTTCTCAATATCAGCGATGTGGCAAGCACCAACAAGGACGAGCGGATCATAAGCACAGGAGCAGGTGTAGTGGTGAACCAGATGGAAGTGATAATTGAGAAAGTAGACTGAATTTGGCTTAGTCGTTGCACGTAGAACTCACGGGTTCTTGCGTTCAATATAAACCTTGGTTGCGTGTATTGAGGTCATCGAACGTCAACCAAAGTTCTATTGTGAGGGAGTATGGTACAGTGGAGCTTTGCAACCATAAACAGCTCTCATGTTATTCCGCGCTCTCCTCATCCTTCTCCTACTCGCCAACCATAATATCCTTTTGGGACAAGGTGTGGGCATCAATAATAACACCCCGGATGCATCGGCCTTGTTGGACCTGACCAGCACGGGTAAAGGGCTTTTATTACCACGCTTGACCACGGCACCACCGTTACGGTAGAAGGTGGGGTTCTCTTGAATACAGGAAGCAATATCCTGAATGATGGTTCGGTGCGTGTGCTTGGCGACTGGAACAACAGCAGTGGTGGCACTGGGGTCAATGGCCTATCCACTGGTACTGTAGAATTATATGGAATTGGTTTACAGAACATTTCAGGCGTTTCCGTTACGGATTTCAGGAACTTGCTCATTACGGGCGGGCAAAAGCAGTTGCAGCAGAATGTGGTCGTAGGCTTGCCCGGTCAAGAGGATGGAACGGTAGAGCTTGGTGCGGGGTCGGTGCTACTGTTGAATGACAGAACGTTCAGTGTTTTCAACCCTGCGGGTACTGCGGTACTGGACAATGGTGGTTGGATCAGTAGCGAAAGCCTTATCGGGAGATTTCAATGGGCTTTAGGGGCGGATGTGAGCGAACACCGCGTTCCATTCGGCACACCTACAGGACCGGTTTTCCCATTTGCGTTCACACCATCAGCGCCATATCCTACAAATACGTTGCTCGGCATTGCCACCTACCCGACCGCTCCGGACAATACGCCCTACCCACTTACCGCAAACCAGCAAGTTCTGAATATGGCAGGAACCACAACGATGGATAACAGCGCGCAGACCGTAGATCGTTTATGGTTGGTGTACCTACCAAACGGCAACTTCAATGGCGACATGCTCTTGAGCTACGCACCGGCCGATGACCCTGCCTTTGGGCCCGGCCCGGTGCGTGCGCAACAATGGCTTGAAAGCGCTGGTACTTGGGAACCACCACTACCGGGACAGACCAACCCTGGCGTGCGAGAAGTTCGCGTTCCTAACGTGCTGTTCAGTGATGCCATTACACCTACGAATGAACACATCTGGGCGCTTGCGTATGAGGACAGTCCACTGCCGATCAGCCTGATCCACTTCGGTGCTGTTCCAGAGAATAACCGCGTGGTGCTTTGCACTTGGACCACGGCAAGCCAACTCAATAACGACTATTTCACCGTAGAACGTAGCCGTGATGGAACCTCCTACGAAAGCATTGGCACAGTGGCAGGGGCTGGAACCACGAATTCCGTATTGCATTATGCCTTCAATGACCCTGAACCCTATGAAGGTGTTAGCTATTATCGATTGCGGCAAACCGACTTTGACGGCACTACAGACCTCTCCGAAGCAGTCCCGGTCCGGATTGAACGAAATGTGGAATTAGTGGTTTTTCCTAATCCGAACAATGGACAGTTCACGATCCAGCGTACAAGCGCAGAAGATCCGCTGTTCCTGGAAATTTTCGATAGTTCAGGTCGCCTCGTGCAACGACTAACCATGGCTTCGGAAATTGAACGTCTCAGTGTAGATGTTCCACTGACCTCTGGAATGTATTCCCTGCGCTGGGATGGAGGGCAGGCGAAGTTGAGCATTGAACGTTAGCGCCAATTATGTATTTCCATTGCGTTTGATCACGATCAATTCGCGCAATGAGGATGAAGTCGCACTCAACTGATTCGAGTGACCCATCAAACGAGTGGCGGCAATGTGAATGATACGGCCATCACTTCAATGAATGCGATCTACCTGCGCATTAACACAACATTTTCGCGCAGAAATCACTAAATATGGGCATGTTCGGTTGAGAACTAAGTAATTCAAAGGAACTAAACCATAACTTTCCATCAACACCCTACCTGTGGAAACATGGGTTGCCTCTTTGCCGTTACAAGCTTACCTACCGGATAGATTCGCCACAACCAATGAGCGATAACGAGCTACGCGCCCTGATCACGTTGATCGACGACCCCGATGAAGCGGTCTACGACCAGATCCGTAGCAAGATCGTTGGGTTGGGCGAAGGTGTGGTGCCGCAGTTGGAGCGTGCTTGGGAGTATGATGATCTGGGCGATATGTTCCGCAACCGGATCGAGGATATTCTGCATACGATCCATTTGGCAGGTGTTACCGATCGCTTGAAAGCATGGCATGCCTCCGGTGGTGAGGACCTGCTGGAAGGTGCGTTGATCATTAGCCGCTACCGCTATCCCGAAATGGATGAGCAAAAGGTAAAGGCGCGTCTGGCCTCCATTCGTCAGGATATCTGGTTGGAGTTGACGGATCATTTAACGGCGTTCGAAAAGGTGCGTGTATTCAACCACATCTTTTTTCAGATCCACGGTTTCAAAGGGAATAAACGCAACTACCACGCCCCCCAGAATTCATACATCAACGAAGTGCTGGATAGCAAGAAAGGCAATCCGTTGTCCTTGGCGATCATCTACCAAGTGCTGGCCGAGGACCTAGGCTTACCGATGCGCGGCGTGAACCTTCCGAATCACTTCGTACTTGCCTATTTGGATGAAGAAAGCATCGGTGGAGCGGATAGTGGTCAGGATGGTGAAGAGAATGTGCTGTTCTATGTGAATGCCTTCAGCCAAGGAGATATTCTTGGTCGGAATGAGATCAACGAATTCTTGGAAAAGCTGAAGATCGAGCCGCGCATGTCATTCTACCAACCGTGTACGAACCTGGATATTATTCGCCGCCAGATGAACAACCTGGCCAATAGCTACAAGAAGATGGGCGATACCGAGCGCAGCGAAGAGCTGGAGGCGCTTCGGGACTTGTTGGGGCCTGCGGAAGTTTAATTGATTCGCGGATCATCTGATTCGCTGATCAGCTGATTAGCTTCACTCCTGCGCGGTCGAAGAGTTTGAACGCAGACAGCGCTGATAAATATGATCAACGATGATGAGATAATTGTGGGCAAGGTCCAAGTAGACCCATTATCAACACTATAGTAACTTGCCTAACGTTCCTGCGATTATCCGCAGATCCAGTCCCAAACTTTGCTCACGAACGTATTGAAGATCCAATTTCAACTTGGCAGGCATAACCTCCTCGATGTAGGTTCGTTCCGGATCTGAACTTTGTCCAAGGATCTCATTCTCGTTGATGTATTCAATGCTCGCCAAGCTGCTCAAGCCTGGTCGGACCGTAAGCACTTTGCGTTGTTCCGGTGCATACAAAGCCACGTACTTCGGCACTTCCGGACGTGGCCCTACAACGCTCATATCACCTTTGATGATATTGATCAGCTGTGGCAATTCGTCGAGCTTCGTTTTGCGCAGGAAATAGCCGATCCGCGTTATCCGGGGATCCCTGCCACCTATGGTGATCTGGCCTTGTGCCTCGCTACCTACGCGCATCGTCCTGAATTTCAATAGACCAAACTCCTTTCCATCGCGACCTACGCGCGTTTGACGAAAAAACGCTCCACCCGAAGAAGACAGAGCCACCAACAGTCCACAAACGAAAAGCACAGGAGCCAATAGCAATAGGGCGCACGCGGATGCGATCATATCAAAGCCGCGCTTCAGCATCACCGTTCGAGCACTTCAGTAACGGCGGCTTTTACGGCGGTCACCACTTGGTCCACTTGAGAATTGGTAAGGTCATAATACACTGGCAAACTGATCTCACAGCTGTAGTGTTTGAATGCATTCGGACAATCCTCGATCCGGTAGCCTTTGCTCTTATAGAAGCTCAACAGCGGTAGTGGTAGGAAATGGACATTCACGCTAACATCACGCTTAGCAATGGCTTCGATCACAGCATCGCGCTGTTCTTCTGTTACTCCTGCCAACCGTAACATGTACAGGTGATAACTGCTTTCATTCGCAATAACATGATCCGACGCAATAGTGGTTGATGCTTTGATCGGCGTCCTTTCGACGGTGAACGAAGGAATGATGAAACGTTCGTCCGATGAGAACGCCTTATCGTATTGAGCACAGATCTTCTTCCTGCGCGGCATCGTCTCGCTATCGTATCGGGCCAATTCAACAAGACCAATGGCAGCTTGAATATCCGTCATATTGCACTTGAATCCGGGCTGCGTGACATCATACCTCCATGCTCCTGGTCGGGTCTTGGCAAGTGCATCCTTACTCTGACCATGCAGGCTCATAATATTGATGTATGCGTACAATTCCTCCACATCGAATGGTTCCGGCAGATTGAAAGCTAATGCTCCACCCTCTGACGTTGTAAGGTTCTTCACGGCATGAAAACTGAAACCGGTAATGTCTGCTTGAGTACCTACTGGTCTTCCATCTATACGCGCTCCGAATGAATGGGCCGCATCACACAGCACCAATGCTCTACCAAGTCTCATTTGTGGATTGCTGCCAGCAACGCGGAGATTCACCGCTGGCGTGAAATAGGCACACATTTCTTCCGCAATTCGCTTGATCTCTTCAACCCTCGCCGGTAATCCACCAATATCAACCGGAATAATGCATTTTGTACGCTGCGTAATGGCCTTCCGCACGGATTCTGGATCGATGGTAAAGTCATCGAGCACGTCCACCATAACGGGTTTCGCGCCAACATGCATCACAATATTCGCTGTGGCGCAATAGGTATACGCAGGTACGATCACTTCATCGCCTGGTCCTATTCCATACCAGCGCAACACCAATTCACATGCATTCGTCCAACTGTTCAATGCGATCACTTTCTCTGCGCCGATGTATTTGGCCAGTTGTTTTTCGAAGTCTTTGGTCTTCGGACCTGTAGTGATCCATCCACTCCGCAGCACTTCCTCCACGGCCTTGATGGTAATATCGTCTATTCTGGGGGGAGAAAACGGGATCATTCGGAGGTATGTTGCCTATCGATAAAGTCGGACCGTAAAGGTCGCACTCTTTGAAACAATCCCATCAATGCACCAAAGAACAAAACGCCCGCTTGCACTTCAAGGACCGATTCCACCGCAGCGTTCACGAAGAATAACAAGATAAAAAGCACCAATAAAGGGTCTCGTCTCCGCCATGCAAGGTAAGCCGGCCATAGGAATAGGAGTAATGCGCTGATCAGTCCCGGCCACCCCAAGGCCACACCACCTTGCAGGAACTGTCCGTGACTGTTCAAATTCCGCTTTTCGGCTTCCACAGCGCCTCTGGAGCGATAACAATCCATTAATGCATGTTTAATATCCCCTGTGCCGGCGCCGAAAGGTTCTTTATGCATACGTTCCAAACTGCACAGCCAAACCACGGTGCGCATATCGCTACCATCCGTGCTTGTGTATATGGCAGGATCACCAGCGAAGGCGTTCTGAATGGCATTTACACCACTGGTCATGCGGGCTTTCACCAAAGGACCTTGCAGCCAGACCGCTCCACCGACAAGCCCTATTGCCGCACCAAGCAGGATCGATCGTGTTTTCCCTTTCATTCGCATCACCACGACATAACACAGAAAAACAAGCACCAAGCCCAGACCAATGATCCCGCTTTTGCTTGCAAGCATTGTTATCCAGAGGAACGTTACTACGCTGAATGCGACGGACAACCATCGCAATAAGCCTGTGACCTCGCCGTGCAACAGCCGGTATCCCCAATAGGCTATTATCCAGCAGCCATACCATGCTGTGTAGCTGGGATGCAGATCGAACGAGAACGTGCTTTGGCTAAAACAGTTGAATAGGCCTGAATCGGCATAGCAATTCCAGGCTTTAGTGAAACTCAGGATCATTGCGACCACCATCCCCATTGTGAATGCGACCATGCACTTATGCAACAGGTCAGGAACGCGTTGCAACAACGGCGAAACCGCAAAAGGCAAAAGCACCAGTCCCAATTTGATCTGAAGGTCGAACAGCCCAAAATCAATATCCGAGGTCCACGCCATGCCAATGACGTGCAGCGCATAAAATGCGAACAATGGCCAGATCAGCTGCAGGTCCGGAAGAGAGCGCGAGCGCATTGCAAGCACAATGCCCAGCAACAGCGCAATTGCCAGTGGTACCGGTAGCCATGCCCCGCTGACCGGCATAAGCCCACATACCAGCAACCAGGCCCATAAGGCCAAAGTGAACAATGGGTCCTGTGTGTGCGTTTTCAGATCGAGGTGTCGTTTTGGAACAGATAACGATGAAGTTTACCGAAAGTATAACGGTATGCGTTTGCGCGCGGTTCATTGCGAAAAAGGCCAATGAACCCGAACCCCAATATCCGTGTGATAACTTGAATGTACGTCGACTTTACTACCACGAACGTTGCGAACCAATTGCGGTGCTTACGTGTGAATTTTATCCGGCTGATCAGTTGATTGCTGATCATGCGGGAGGGCTCTTTCGCTGAGCTTTGTCCGCCGATATGGATGATCGGTGGCGTTCGTAATTGCCAGCAGGTACCACATCGTTCAGTTACTCGCACGCAAAGGTCCACATCCTCCATCCAGAAAAGGATCGGGTCGAGCCCACCTAATTCCAGGAACACCGTTCTATGAAAAAGCATAGCCGCACCTGAGACAAAACCGACCTCGCGCCCTATCTCCGGAATTTGCGCAGGATAACCGCGGCGACCGAACAGCCGATGAAGGAAAACCGCTTCGAGCGCGGAATCCAATGGCCGTGGCACTTTCCATGCACTGGTTTGTGGGGTTCCATCCGGGTACATCAGCGTTGGACCGGAGATCATTGCTTTCGTATGTTCATGTGCATGAAGCCAGGTCCCGATGCTGTCCGGAGTAATTACCGTATCGGAATTCAGGAGGATCATATAATTCCCTTTCGCTCGCTTCAAGCCGAGGTTGTTCGCTGCGGAGAAGCCGAGGTTCGATGTGCTACGGATCAACATGAATTGCGGAAATTCCGTCGCCACCATATGTGCGGAACCATCAGTGGATGCGTTGTCTACCACGATCACTTCCTTGGATAATTTCACCTCGCGATCCAAGGACAAAAGACACTCCCGAAGCACGTCCTGAGTATTGTAACTGACAATGATGATCGAGAATGCAATGGCCATAGTTCGGTTATGGCAGCTTGTCTTGCGCTGTAGTTGCGATCAAATGCGGGAAGCGCGCTTTATTGTGCTGTATGTATTGCGGAAAAGTACTGTCGATCGGGATACTGGCGTATTGGAAATCCCTTCCGAAAATGTCCTCGCCAGCGGCTATCGCTTTCTCTAATGCTGCCCGATCCTTGTATTTAGGTTCGTTGTATTCCGCATGGGCGAATGATTCGATCTTCTGTATGATCCGATCCACCCCACCGAGATAGCTGAAATGCCAGCCTCCGTTGGGAATGTGGGTGGCCTTTGTACCACGTTTCAGAAGTACCAATGTTGTGCGCAACCACCAATAGACCCTATTGACGAATTTGGGATGGAACCGTGACTCCATCAGTCGGCCCAGTTCACGCAGTTCCTGCACTCCTTCACGT
>JAGNUG010000095.1 GCA_017987115.1 Flavobacteriales bacterium
TGCCGATCTTGATCTCCTTGAACGGTGTTTTCCACTCCGTCATTACACCTTCGCCACGCGGGTAACGTATGCTGAACGGGCCTTGTTCCTTGAGTTGTGCGGTGTACATCAAGTTGCGCAACTCTTCCTCGTTCATGGGCGCGCTTACGATCATGTTCGGTATGCACCGGAAATAGGCAATGTCAAAAGCGCCATGGTGCGTGGGACCATCTGCGCCGGCCAATCCACCGCGGTCCAAACAGAATACCACACTCAGGTTCTGTAAGGCCACATCATGCACCACCTGGTCGTAGGCACGTTGCATAAAACTGCTGTAGATGTTGCAGAAGGGAACTAGTCCTTGCGTCGCCATACCGGCACTGAACGTAACAGCATGTTGCTCGGCAATGCCCACATCGAACGCACGGTCGGGCATGGCCTTCATCATGATGTTCAACGAACACCCGCTGGGCATAGCAGGCGTTACGCCCACGATCTTCGCGTTCTTCTCCGCCAACTCAACGATCGTATGTCCGAACACATCCTGATACTTTGGTGGCTGCGGACTTTTCGGGACCACTTTTATGATCTCACCGGTCTCTTTGTTGAACAGGCCGGGTGCGTGCCAAACCGTAGGGCTTCCAGCTTCTGCAGGTGCATAGCCCTTGCCTTTCTTAGTCACCACGTGCAGGATCTTGGGGCCGGGAATGTCGCGCAGGTCACGCATTACTTTCACCAAGTGGTCCACATCATGCCCATCCACAGGTCCGAAATACCGGAAGCTTAAACTCTCGAATAAGTTGCTCTGCTTCAGCAAGGCACTCTTAACGGCGTTCTCTACTTTTTGTGCAACGGCTTGGGCGTTAGGCCCGAATTTGCTCACTTTTCCAAGGATCTTCCACACCTCGTCCTTCACCTTATTGTAGGTGTGACTGGTGGTGATATCCGTTAGATATTGCTTCAATGCCCCAACGTTGGGGTCAATGGACATGCAGTTGTCGTTCAACACCACCAACATATCCGTACCTGCACCACCTGCGTGGTTCAGTGCCTCGAAGGCCATCCCGGCGGTCATGGCACCATCGCCGATCACGGCAACGGAATGACGATCCTTCTCGCCCTTCAACGTACTGGCTACGGCCATACCAACGGCCGCTCCAATGCTGGTACTGCTGTGGCCTACTCCGAAGGTGTCGTATTCGCTTTCACTGCGTTTGGGGAAACCGCTTAGGCCACCATGAATGCGGTTGGTATGAAAGTTCTCTCGCCGTCCGGTAAGGATCTTATGGCCATAAGCTTGGTGGCCCACATCCCATACCAATTGATCGTATGGCGTGTTGAAAACGTAATGCAAGGCCACGGTCAATTCCACTACGCCCAAGCTGGCACCAAAATGCCCTCCCTTTACGCTTACCACATCAATGATGAACTCACGCAACTCCTTGCAGACCTGCTCCAATTGTTCTTCTGGAACTGAACGAAGATCAGCTGGTACGATGATCTTTTCGAGGAGAGGGTAAGTGGGCTCGGGCATATGATGCAAAGGAGTTATGCAAATGTAAGGCGTGAGGTTATTTCATGGAACGCGGTTGTTTTCGATATGGTATGATGCTCCGGGGTCAATTTGTTTTCTAGCTAAAATTTTATAATACATTTGGTATAACGAATTTATTTTGATATGAAAACCTCTCATCACAATCTGGTCATCGGTGCTGTTGCACTTCTTCTGAACAGCACAGCCTTTGCACAAGGAAGTTCATTGCCACAGTACAACGTTCCTGGGGCGAACTTCTACGCAATTAAAGATGCGCACGATGCTACCGGGCCAATTGATACGCTGAATGATGACGAGGAAGCAAAGTACAAGCGATTTGAAGCCTTTTGGAGTAGTCGAGTAGAAACCGGAGACCCTGCATTTTCTGGACTCTTTACAAATTACTCTACCAAATTATCGACCTACTTCGATAATGATTTCTGCCCAACTAATGTAAACCCTAGTCCGTGGCAACAAATGGGTCCGGACCATTATACGCCGCAGCACCTTGGCCGTGTTCAGGCAATGTGGGTGGATCCGGTTAATGACCCACCGCAATTGATCTATTCTGGTACGGCGCACAGTGGTTTATGGCGCAGCACGGACGGTGCAGCAACTTGGACTAATATTACGGATTCCTATGCGCGACCTGTGCATGGTGTACACTCAATAGCAAGACTCACTAACCTTTCACCAGCGCGCCTGATCATAGGGACCGGAAGGCAGGACAATGAGAATTTTTCCGTCGGTGCCCTTTACAGCGATGACGATGGAGCTACTTGGCAGAGTTGTGGCGGAATTCCCAACACGCTTACCGAGGGTCCAATTGTAGACATCAAGGCACACGGAAATGAAGTACTTGCGGTTAGGGGGAAGAAACTATACCGTTCCGTAGATCATGGATTGAACTTCGTTGACATAACGCCTACCATAGCGAATATTTCTACCGGGAGCGCGCCATTTGCGAACAATCGCTTTTGCGGGGTAGTACATCACCAAAATACCGGTGATGGTGTTATAGTCCTTGCCGCGAAAGATGATGATTGGCAAAATGCAGTTGGAGCGGATCTATACGCTTCGACTGACCTAGGACTCTCGTGGATCCGAATCTCCGATCAACTGCCAGTTGGCAATCATATACTTCTTTCACAAGTTTGCCTTGTTGATGACCCGGGTGGTGCCTACCACGGTTTTCATATTCTAGTTGAAGACAATAGTATTAATGAAGCTAGGCTTTATTCTGGAACTGACCCAACTCAATTACAGCTAACGCAAATTTTTAATTCTTCAGCGTGTTCCACGATCGCTGCACCTGGATATGGTTATCGCTATGACAACTTCACGATCACGAAGCATGGACGTGTATATACTTCTAATGTAAAGGACTTGTACGCGGCTCAACTAGGGGCAGGTGGATGTCAGACAGTTCTTATGGACTACTATACGTTGACTTTTCCTAGATCTCATGATGACCTGAATACATTCGTTGTGGTGACAGGTGCTACAGCCGCCGATGATAGAATCGCAGTTGGGCACGATGGTGGTATGTCCTATCGTTCCACGAACGGGACATGGAATGATTGGAATGGAGCGTCATTTCCAACTGTTATGGCTAGCCATATTGCTGTTGATGAATTTGCGTCTCGAATTCTCTTAGGAAGTATTGATAACGGAAACTGGACCTTGCAGCCCGGTATTTCAAGTTGGTTTAACCCGTCTTCACACTCCGATGGCGGAATGGTAGGCTCCTATCGGAACAAAGAAGCAACGACAGAGGCTTGGTCTTACATCCAAAACAGTAGAGCCTTTTTGATTGTTGATATAGCAGGAACGCTTGGATCGCGTTGGCATGATGGTGGATTTAGGTTGTATCATCCAAGTAAGTTGCGTATTCGAAATGGTGAACCGACACTCTTTTTTGTGCATGGGTTCGGTGCAGGACCTGCTGGGATCCTAAGAATGGATCGTAACAATGCGGCTATTAATCTGACTCCGGGTCCAGAAGCGCAACACATGTTCGATTGCCCTGGGCTGGATGTTCACATTGATAACCCGGATTTTATTTTCTTCGGTACTTGGCAGCGTTATTGGAATCCGCCAACATCTCCCTATAGAATAATGCGAAGTGCTGATGGCGGTACAAATTGGACCGACCTAACGCTGAATTTAACGAATCCGAATAGCAATATGTGGGACCCAAATCTATTCTCACGTTATGGTGTGAATTCGATCGCAATTGACCCGGAATCAGACCCGAATGATATTAACCAACAAGTTGTTTATGTTGGAATGGTCGGGCTTCCGAATGCGGATGGGTTTGAGCGCGTTTTCAAAAGCGTGGATGGCGGGCAAACATGGGCCGATATGTCCAATGGACTACCCGGATTTCCCGTAAATAACTTGGCTTGCCAACCCGGCAGCGGTGGGGTGTTATATGCTGCCACGGATGTAGGGGTCTTTGTCTACAAACCCTCAGTAGGTGCTTGGGAGTGTTTCAATGACGGTATGCCGATCTGCATTGTAACCGGCTTAGAGGTGAATATGTGTACGGGTAAATTGTATGCTTCCACGTATGGTCGTTCATCGTTTGAAACCGATCTCTATATGCCTCCAACACCTACAGAATTAGTGATCAATACCGATCAAACAATAAATGATCTGAATTCTGCCAAAACTATTCGTGTTATGCAAGGAGCCACGCTTACCATAACTGGTGCAGTTGATTTCCAAGAGAACAACAAATTGATCATTGAAAAAGGCGCTCGTGTTATTGTAGATGGTGGTACGCTTTCAAGTCGCTGTTCTGGTTTTTGGGCCGGTATCGACATTTATGGAGATAACACCCAAAACCAACACCCAAGCACACACCCCACACATCAAGGGATGTTGAAAATAATCAATGGTGGCACCGTTGAATACGCACGCGAGATCAATGTGCGTGGACCCAACTGGAACTCCTTTGGTGGTGTGATACAAGCATCCGATGCCAACTTTGTCAATTGCCGCCGCTCCGCCCAATTCATGGCGTATCAGAATACGAATGCTGGGGGTTACCCGGTTGCAAACAGAAGTTATTTTACCCGTTGCCATTTTTACGTGGATGATGATTATCCGGGTGGCGATGACTTTCACACACACGTGAGTATGTGGAAGGTGGATGGCATCCAGTTCAACGCCTGCACATTCGAGAATTTGCAGACCACCATTACCGAAAGTGCCAAGTTGGGCTTAGGTATTACCTCTATTGATGCGAGCTATATCGTGCGCGGAATTTGTGCCACCAGCCCGCCATGGGTAGGCGGTACCTGCCCCAGTTACACCCCAACGACATTCCGGGGTTTAGACCTTGGCATTGATGCACGCAGCTTCGGATCTGGGAAGAAGTTTATCGTGGACCACTGCCTTTTTGAGGACAATGTTTGTGGCGTATATGCCAATGCCGTTATTGGCTTCCAAGTAAAGAACAGTGTGTTCAAAGTGGGGGATGAAAATTTACCCGCATTGACCGGAGATGTAGATATCAAATTCAACGACCGTCATCGCGCTGTGTTCAGTACTGAATCGTGGAGTTTTGCAATCGACGATAATGTTGTGGAACAACAAGGTTCGTATGCAGAGACCGAAGGTATAGTTGTTGGTTATACCCGCGATCATGACGATATGGTTTTCCGCAACAATGTTACTGGCTTGGAAGTAGGCTATATAGGCGAAGGCATTTCTGCCGATGTGAATGGCAATGCAGCAACCCGCGGATTATGGTTTTTATGTAATGAGAACACGAACAACCTCTACAATTTGTGGGCGCGGAAAGTAACATCGGATCAAATCAATGATCCAGATGATCATACGATCCGCCTTGACCAAGGAACCTCCAATCGCCCTGTCGATAATAAACTGGACCAATGGGCCAACGGGTCAGCGAATTATGACTTCTTTGTAACCACCAGCAATGACCAAATGACCTATTGGCAGCGATCGGGTGCGCAGTATGAACTTACGAATTACACCACTGGAGTCAGCGGTATTTCTCCGGACCTGGCAACTTCGATACCAACGAACAACTGCGCCAGCAAGATATTGCTATTGCCACCCTTACCATGGCCACCACCGGTTGATGAGTTCCCGACCGCAACGGTGAAAAGCTATTTGCTCGATGAGAAACTGGCTTATGGCAACACACGGTATCTGTATGAACAGTTGATCGACGATGGTAACACCGATGAAGTGGTGCAAGAGATCGAGGCCAGTTGGCCGCAAGATGCATGGGAGTTGCGAGGCTATCTTTTGGCAAAAAGCCCATATTTGAGCGTAAAAGTATTAAAGGAAATGGTGGAGAAGAACATCATGCCCGCTGCCATGGTTACCGAAGTACTTGTTGCTAACCCCGAAGCCACCCGGCAAGATCGCTTTTTGGATTGGATCCAGCAAAGCCACCACCCGTTGCCCGAATACATGCTTAATTTGGTTGTTGCCAGTTGGGACCAGCGGACCTACCGTGCCACATTGGAAAATGAATTGACCCAACACCATTCAGCTATGGTCCAGTCCGGGAATATGCTTTTACACCATTACGCTGACCTGCCGTATGCAAGCAACGATAGCATTGTGATACCAACCGACAGTGTGTTGTGGGTGTGGCAACAGCTGCGCACACCTTCTGCACGTTATGCTGAAGCCATGATATTGATAGAAGGCAACCAGTTTCAAGCTGCGACCATCGTTATCGAGAACATCCCGGTAGAACACAACTTGAAAGCACCGGAAGCTTTGGAGCGTCAGCGCATGTTGGACCTGATAACGTTCATGGGCACACTGGTGAACAACGGCAAGAATGAAATGCAATTGGACCAAGGGGAAGTGCAATCTCTGAAGAATATGATGGGCACGGCTTATGACAGGCCAGCGGCTTGGATCAGTAACCTGCTGTGTTTTGCATACCAGGATTGTAGACCACCGATGACAGGGGGCACGTTTGATGGAACGGCAAAGGCATTGCCCCGAGCAAATGAACCGGAACGAGCCGCAGTCGTACAAGCACAATTGACCATACAACCCAACCCAGCAAGTGCATGGGTAGCGTTTGATTACGACCTTTTGGTACCTCCAACTGATGCGTATTTGGTTATTCGGGATCTTAGCGGACGGGAAGTTCACCGCAAAGCAATACTCGAACAAAAGCACCAGCTACTATGGGATACGCGCTTGATCGGATCAGGAACCTACATTGTGACTCTAGTAAACAAGGAACGTGACCTAAGAACTGAAAAATTAGTCATACAACAATGAACACATACAGTTGCATGTTGCGCCTGTGTGGGCTCGGATTTTCGCTCCTCGTTTTAATTACTACACAAGCACAACAACCTTTTGATGTTGATACCACCTACCAGACCGGTATTGAAACATGGTATGTTTCGTCTATTCTTCCTTTGGATAACGGTAATGTAATTGCATCCGGCGAAATAAGGTATGACGGCGGCTTGACACAGAAAACATTGGTTCGGCTGTTACATAGTGGTCAACGAGACAATTCATTTTATAACAGTGGGTTGGGGGGAGGTTTTATCAGACCCTGGCTGAATAAATTCTATGTAAGTACACCACATACGGTTAGGCGAATTCAAGAGGATGGTTATCAGGATTTATCCTTTATACCCATGAATCTTCAACCCTACTTCAGCTCCATCCAAGGTGGTGATTACCATGTCTATCCTGATGGTCGGATACTAATGAGCGGCGTGCATGGCTTACATGATTCAATACGTGGATTCGACGGGCTATACTGCTTGATCTGGTTCAGCAATACCGGTTATTTGGACACGACCCAAACGCATCGCACTTGTGCGGGCAGTTTGGATTTCTTTACCGAACTGCCCAATGGGCAATTCATAGGTTCCGGCTCTACTAGTGTCTGGGATGGCCAGCAAGCCAGCAACATCATTCGCTTCAATGCAGATGGGTCGCTGGACCCCGCGTTCCAAGCCAATGTGAATTGGGGGCAGGCTTTAGCATTTCTACCATTATCAGATGGGCGTGTCTATGTTGGCGGGCAATTTCGAATTGATGGCATGGCGGACACACTTAATTTGGTTCGTTTGCTACCGGATGGTTCGTTAGATCCAACTTTCAATAATACAGTAAGATACCGATTTACGAACCCGCTGTATCCTAATAATCCTCCCAAGGGCTTCATTCGGACTATTTACGCCTTAACACCCGACCAACTTATTATTACTGGAAACTACGCCAGTGTTGATGGTGTGCCACGGGGTTGCATTGCAGTGATCGATACTTCTGGAAATTTGTTGGATGACTCTTTTACTGGAGAAGGCATTGGCTCTTACTTTTATCAAGCAAACATAAATTCAACACCTTCTTTTGCTCGAGTGATCGGTGGCATAGCGTCTGCTCCCGACGGCAGCTATTACATCTGGGGAGCCTACCACGGCTACGATGATGGTACCACCAACGACACTACGCAACGCATGGTAAGTAGGTTGTATGGGTTGGATGTGGGGCTGAGTGAGCATGCTTCCACTGATGAACTTGTATCCATCTATCCAAATCCGGGAAACGATCAACTTTGGATTGACGGCTTGAAGGATAAGGGTGTGGTTTCACTCAAATTATTCGATGCACGAGGCGTGTTGGTTCTGGATGAACCACTTACGAACTCATGCTTGGACATGCGCAACGTGCGTCCTGGATTCTATACCGTGTCTTTGCAAGCGAGGAATGGCCGTAGCTGGCATTTGAAATGGGTTAAGGAATAACGGTACTTCTTTTGGACCTTTTTAGCGGTAAGGCCTATTGCACTCCGCCATGCCTCCTCGCCTCTAGCTGCTCTTAAGTGAGCTAGCTGCCACGTCGAGGTTTCGTTCTCTATCATTTTCTCAATTTATATCCAGATCGCAATTCACATTACGACCCTAACAACTATCACCTTCCACGAATACCCGCAGCTTGCTACCTTAGCGCCCCAACAACCGAATTCGTCGATCTTGGAAACGCTATCCACCCCCCACGATTACCTGCCGATCGTAATGCAGATCTTCATTGCCGTTGGCTTTGTGGGCTTTGCTTTGGCGGCGGCAGCGGCCTTCGGCCCGAAGCGTCATGGTAAGACCAAGGACGAGAGCTTTGAATGCGGCATTGAGCAACAGGGCAACGCGCGCAGGCCGTTCTCCGTGAAGTATTTCCTGATCGCCATTCTGTTCGTATTGTTCGATGTGGAGGTGATCTTCCTCTATCCGTGGGCCGTGAATTTCAAGGCGCTGGGCATGGTAGGTTTCGTGGAGATGGTGTTGTTCATCACCTTCGTGCTTGCAGGATTCTTCTATGTGATCAAAAAGGGTGCCCTCAAGTGGGAATGAACGTTTAAATGAAAGACGAGAACGCCATACAACCATCCAGCGAACGCGGTAAGCCGACCATTGTAGCCCCTCCGGAAGGGTATACGGGCACTGGCTTTTTTGCGACAAGCATGGAAAACGCCATTGGTATGGCCCGTAAGAACAGCTTATGGCCACTGCCGTTCGCCACGTCGTGCTGCGGCATCGAGTTCATGAGCACCATGAGCTCGCACTACGATCTTAGTAGGTTCGGTATGGAGCGCCTCAGCTTCAGCCCGCGCCAAAGTGATCTGCTCATGGTAATGGGTACGATCGCCAAGAAAATGGCACCGGTACTTAGAGATGTGTACACCCAAATGGCTGAACCCAAATGGGTATTGAGCATGGGTGCTTGTGCGAGCAGCGGTGGTATTTTCGATAGCTACAGCGTTCTGCAAGGAATTGATCGCATTATTCCTGTTGATGTGTACATCCCAGGTTGCCCGCCCCGTCCGGAGCAGGTGATCGATGGTATCCTGAAGATCCAGGAACTGGCCGCGAATGAAAGCCTCCGTCGCCGCTATAGTAAAGAGTACGAGGATCTTATGGATAAATACCGAATTGATTAGTGCCACGTTTCGCCCCCCATACCGAACGCGACCAATTGGTCCATGAAAAGCTCACCGCTGCTTTTGGAGATGATCTATTGGGCCATGAGCAACAGTTCGACCTGATGTGCTGGACCCTGCCTAAGGGTCGTATGCATGATGCATTGCGCCTTCTTCGCGATGAATTGGACTTTAATTTTTTGACCACGCTTTGTGGCATGCACTTTCCTGGAACAGAGAAGGAGCTTGGTGTGGTTTACCACTTGCACAGCATGCGGAACGGCCACCGTATCCGCCTAAAGAGCTTTACCACGCTGAAGGATGCGGAATTCGACACCGCTACCGATCTCTGGCCAACAGCGAACTGGATGGAACGCGAGGCATGGGATTTTTTCGGCATCAAGTTCAAGGGTCACCCGAATTTGATCCGTATCCTCAATATGGAGGATTTCCCCGCTTTCCCCATGCGTAAGGATTACCCAATGGAAGACCCAACTCGTAGGGATAAGAACGATAGCATGTTCGGACGATGAGCGACAAACAACATATCGATCATTGGAAGAAGGACCGAGTGGATGGCGGTGATATGCGCGAGCTCACCACGCTCAACCTTGGTCCCACGCACCCCGCTACACATGGTATTTTCCAGAACGTACTCACCATGGATGGCGAGATCATTCTGGATTCAGTACAAACGATCGGATACATCCACCGAGCATTCGAGAAGATAGCGGAGCGGCGTCCATTCTATCAGATCACTACCCTTACCGATCGTATGAACTACTGCAGTTCGCCGATCAACAACATGGGTTGGCACATGGCGGTGGAAAAGCTGTGTGGCATTGAACTTCCTAAGCGTGTGGAGTATCTCCGTGTTATCGCCATGGAACTTGCGCGCATTGCGGATCACGTGATCTGCAACACCATTATCAGTCAGGACGCCGGTGCAACAACTCCTTTTCTTTACGTCTATCAGTGGCGTGAGAAGATCTACGAGGTCTACGAAGAGATATGCGGTGCGCGTCTCACAACGAATATGGGGCGTATCGGTGGGTTCGAACGCAATTTCTCTGAACTCGCATTCCAACGGATCCGCACCTTGCTGAAAGAGATGCCAGCAGGATTGAAGGAATTCGACGATATGCTTATCCGTAACCGCATCTTCATGGACCGCACCATAAACTGTGGTGCATTTCCGGCGGATAGAGCATTGGCTTACGGGTTCACCGGGCCGAATTTGCGTGCATGTGGTGTGGATTATGATGTGCGTGTTGCAGATCCCTACAGTAGCTACGAGGATTTTGACTTCACCATTCCAGTAGGACAGAATGGGGATGTGTACGATCGCTTCATGGTTCGTCAAGAGGAGATGCGTCAGAGTTTGAGCATTATCCGCCAGGCGTTGGAGAAGTTGGATAAGATGTCCGACAAGACCACCTACCATGCGGATGTACCGGAATGGGTACTACCACCGAAAGAGGCCGTCTACAGTGAAATGGAAGCGTTGATCTACCATTTTAAACTGGTCATGGGAGAAACAGAGATCCCACGTGGCGAGATCTATCATTGCGTTGAGGGCGGGAACGGAGAGTTGGGATTCTACATTGTTAGCGATGGTGGCAGAAATCCTTACCGCGTACATTTCCGGAGACCGTGCTACATCTACTATCAAGCATTCCCGGAGATCATCAAAGGCAGCATGTTGAGCGATGCGATCCTTACCATGAGCAGTATGAACGTGATCGCTGGAGAATTGGACGCGTAATGTCAACTACAGTAAAACCTATAACTACCAAGGAAGGCACTCTGCCTTTTGCCTTCAGCGAAGCAGGCCTTGCCGAATGCAAGGAGTTGATGAAACGCTATCCTGCGGACCGTACCAAGAGCGCTTTGCTACCGATCCTTCATGTTGCGCAAGCAGAAAATGATGGTTGGTTAAGCGTAAATGCTATGGATGCCGTTGCACATGTGCTAGGTCTCCAACACATAGAAGTGTACGAAGTGGCCAGTTTCTATAGCATGTATAACCTGCGTCCGGTCGGTACGCATGTGCTTGAAGTTTGCCACACGACACCGTGCCTTTTACGCGGTGCGGATGATACCATTGCACACATTGAAAAGCGATTGGGCATACATCCCGGTGAAACCACCAAGGACGGACTATTCACCCTGAAAACGGTGGAGTGTTTGGGGAGCTGCGGAACAGCACCTATGTTACAATGTGGAGCTAAATACCACGAGAACCTGACCCCTGAAAAGGTCGATGCATTGATCGATCAATTACGGGACCTTCCACGTTCCAAATACACGGATCAGTAATGGGACGTAAACTCTTACTTGAACACGACGGAAAGCCAGGGATCCAGGGACTCGAAGGTTACCGTGCGAACGGTGGTTACCGGGCCGTGGAAAAAGCATTGCGCACCCTCTCTCCTGAAGCGGTGTTGGAAGAAGTGAAGAAAAGTGGCCTGCGTGGTCGCGGTGGTGCAGGTTTCCCTACCGGCCTGAAATGGAGCTTTATGGCCAAGCCTGAAGGCGTTGCCCGCTATTTGGTCGTGAATGCGGACGAAAGCGAGCCGGGTACGTTCAAGGACAGGTATCTGATGGAAAAGATCCCGCATAGCTTGATCGAAGGGATGATCCTGAGCAGTTTCGCTCTAGGCGCGAACACGAGTTACATCTATATCCGGGGTGAATATTTCTACGTGTTGCGGATACTTGAAAAAGCCCTTGCCGAAGCACGTGCTGCCGGTTGGTTGGGCAAGAACATCTTGGGAAGTGGATTCGATCTGGAGATCTATGTCCAGATCGGAGCAGGTGCATACATCTGCGGAGAAGAGACCGCCTTGCTGGAAAGTTTGGAAGGAAAGCGCGGCAACCCACGCATCAAACCGCCATTCCCTGCAGTGAAGGGCTTGTACGGATGTCCTACCGTAGTGAATAACGTGGAAACGATCGCTGCGGTGGTTCCGATCATTAACGATGGAGGTGATGAATATGCCAAGATCGGCATCGGTAAAAGCACGGGTACCAAATTGATCAGTGCCGGAGGCAATATCAACAGACCCGGCGTGTACGAAATTGACCTAGGGGTTCCGGTAGAGGAGTTCGTTATGAGTGATGAATACTGCGGCGGTGTTGCTGGTAGAGCTCTGAAGGCCTGCGTTCCCGGTGGATCATCCGTCCCTATTCTCCCTGCTGAACTGCTGTTCAAAACGCTGAAATTGGAACAGCGCCTTATGACCTACGAAAGCCTCAGTGATGGCGGTTTCCAAAGTGGCTCCATGTTGGGTAGCGGAGGCTTCTACGTGTACAATGATGCACAATGCATCGTGCGCAGCACATGGGCGCACGCACGGTTCTACGCACATGAAAGCTGCGGCCAATGCAGCCCGTGCCGTGAAGGCACCGGTTGGATGGACAAGATCCTGCATCGCTTGGAGCATGGTCAAGGCCGTATGGATGACATCGATCTTTTGTGGGACATCCAGCGTCGCATTGAAGGGAATACGATCTGTCCTTTAGGTGATGCTGCTGCGTGGCCAGTTGCTGCGGCCATCCGTCACTTCCGTGACGAATTCGAATTTCATGCAACGCATCCAACGAAGGTGAAGGACCCGAAACATTTCGAAAAGGAACCCTTTGTTCGGAAACAGAATCTCGCCACCGCTTAAGCCATGCCTAAGGTTACCATAGATAACATCGAGATCGAAGTGCCGGAGGGTACCACGATCCTTCAGGCAGCACGTATGATCGGTGAACGCAATGTTGCCGAGCGGTATGTGGTACCTCCGACAATGTGCTATTACAGCTCGTTGAAGACCAGTGGGGGCTACTGCCGCACATGCATCGTAAAGGTTAGCAAGGGTAGCGATAAGGACCCGCGCCCAATGCCCAAACCGGTAGCCAGTTGCCGGACCAATGTCATGGACGGTATGGTGGTAGAGAATACCACCAGCCCGGAACTGCTCGATGCGCGAAAAGGCGTTACTGAATTTCTTTTGATCAATCACCCGTTGGATTGCCCTATTTGTGATCAGGCAGGTGAGTGCGATCTACAGGATCTGAGCTACGCACACGGGGAGGGAAGGAGCCGCTACCGTTTCGAGCGCCGCACATTCGACCCGATCGATATCGGTGATACCATTAAGTTGCACATGACGCGGTGCATTCTCTGTTACCGTTGTGTAAAAGTGGCGGAGCAGATCACCGATGGCCGCGTTCACGGCGTCATCAATCGCGGCGATGGCAGCGAGATCAGCACGTATATCCAACAAGCCTTAGAGAACGACTTCAGCGGTAACGTGATCGATGTTTGCCCGGTCGGTGCATTGACCGATCGCACCTTCCGATTTGCAAGCCGCGTGTGGTTCACGAAGCCTGTTGACGCGCACCGCGATTGCACCAAATGTTGTGGTAAGGTCGTGATCTGGAAGAAAGGAGCCGACATTCTACGCGTCACTGGTCGCAAGGATCAATGGGGCGAAGTGGAGGAATTCATTTGTAACACCTGCCGTTTCGAGAAAAAAGGCTCGAAGGATTGGATCGAGGAAGGTCCAAGAAAGATCGATCGCCACAGCGTGATCAACCAAGGCCACTACCAACTGAAACGCCAACAAAAACTGTTGGAT
>JAGNUG010000194.1 GCA_017987115.1 Flavobacteriales bacterium
CCCCGAGGTGGTGTGGTGATAACATCCAGCCGAACCAAAGCAATATGGCTGCGACAATGAACGACCATCCTGTGAAATTCGTCTCGAAGTCCTTTTTCAAATTCATCATTTCGGCAGTTTAGTGTCGATACGATCGACTCATGATAGCTACAAGGATATTCATCAGGTCACTTGGTGAATGTAACCTATGTCACATTGAACCGGGATCAATAACAAAAGGTGATGTGACATAGGTTACATGCAGCTGCCGAACGTACCCGTAATTTGCAACGCTTCAGCGTAGGACCCATAACAGAACATGAATGAAAAGACGGGAATTCATTAGTGCCGCCACACTGAGTTCGTTCGCAGCGCTTATCGGTACCAAGCTCGTTTTCGGAGCGAACATGTTGGAGGGTTATACGCCGTTGGCTTTGCAGGACCCGGACCCTTTCGCGCTGTTCAACAAGAACAAGGAAATGATCGTTCTGAACGACAAACCTTGGAACATTGAAGCGCAGGCCCATTTGCTGGATGACAAGATCACGCCGGCCTCGTCCATGTTCATCCGCAACAATGGTCTGGTCCCAAAGGACATTGATGCAGCGAACTGGACGTTGACCATCGATGGCGAATCCGTGGTGAACAAGAAAACGTATTCCCGCGCCGACCTGATCTCAAAATTCAAACACCACACTTTTCAACTGACCATTGAATGTGGCGGTAACGGGCGCGCCGAATTCGAACCTCCTGCAAAAGGAAATCAATGGACGGTTGGTGCAGTGCACTGCGCATCATGGACGGGCGTGCGGCTAAGCGATGTGCTGAAAGACGCGGGGGTCAAGAACGATGCGGTCTACATCGGCTATCATGCCGTGGACGTGCATTTAAGCGGAGACCCTGATAAGGAACCCATTTCCAGAGGTTGCCCTATCGGCAAGGCGATGGAAAATGAAACGTTGCTGGCCTTTCAAATGAACGGCGAGGAAATCCCACTGATCCACGGTTACCCTTTACGCTTGGTAGTTGGTGGCTGGCCGGCCTCCGTTTCCGGAAAATGGGTGGATCGGATCAGCGTGCGCAACAAGGTCCACGACGGTTCCAAAATGACCGGAGATTCATACAAGGTCCCTTGCAAACCAGTGGCACCCGGTGATAAGGTGCAGGATGCGGACATGTGCATCATCGAGTCCATGCCCGTGAAGTCATTGATCACCTACCCGAAGACCGGGGCGGTTCTAAGCAAGGGACGGTCGCTGAACATCAGAGGTCATGCTTGGGCGGGTGATCTGTCAGTGGCGAAGATGGAGTACTCGATCGACTTCGGATCCTCGTGGAAAGCCTGTTCGCTAGAGCAACCCGTTAACCGATCCGCATGGCAACATTTTGCCGCTACGGTACAATTTCCCACTGCTGGTTACTATGAAATTTGGGCAAGAGCAACGGATGCAAAGGGAATATCACAGCCCATGGTCATACCCGGCTGGAATCCGAAAGGGTATTTGAACAACGCGTGTCATCGCATAGCTGTAAAGGTGAGTTAGATGACCGATAAAGACGAAAAGCTACAGGCACTGCTCAAGTTGGCAATGCACGTGAAGCGGATGAGCTATACCGTGTTCATGATCGTTATCGTGATCGTTCTCCATGTGCTGAACCCTGGGTTATTCGATCTGGCACTGAAGACCACACCCGAGGTAGCAGCGGTGGAGGTGGTGGATGAATTCGATACCGTCGAGAACGGCATTCACCTGCGGACCGGGTTGATCGATGCGGAAGGAATGAACCTGGTCATCAATAACTGCACTGCCTGTCATTCCGCCAAGATCATTACACAGAACCGCATGACAGCCGAGCGCTGGAATGCTACGATAAAATGGATGCAGGAAACGCAGAACCTCTGGGACCTTGGCAAGGACCAGGAAGCGATCGTGAATTACCTGGTGACCAACTACCCACCATCAACTTCCAACGGAAGGCGTAAACAACTTAGCGGAATAGAATGGTATGATCTGTAAGGGCCACATACTGATCGCACTGATCTTGACCGCATGTGAACAGCGCCCCGTTGTGCACACGCAGGCTATGGGTTCTGCGTATTTGATCGAAGCGGACGCCTTGTTGGCGCGCATTGGCAGTACGCACATGAAACTGGTCGACCTCAGATCGTCCGAGGACTATACGAATGGTCATATCGCAGGTGCGGTTTACGTTCAGCGCATTGATCTGGAAGATGCGTCGTACGCATACGAAGGGATGATGGCGAACAAAGAACAGATCGAGCAGCTACTCGGTAAACTGGGCATCAGCTCCGAAGACACACTTGTGCTCTACGACAACAATGGCTTGTGCGAAGCATCACGTTTGTGGTGGATCCTACAGAACCATGATCACCGAAAAGTGAAGATGTTACACGGTGGAGTCGCTGCTTGGATAGCGGTCGGAGGTCAGCTTTCTACCGAACGAACGACGGTTGAGAAAGCAGTGTTCGAACTTCCCGTGAACTCTTCGATGCGTTACGCTGTTTCCAAAGAAGAAATGCAAAAGGCGTTAGCAACCGATGTTGTCATACTGGATGCAAGGACCGACGCTGAGTTCTCCGGAGCATGGCAGAAACCGGGATCCGCACGGGCAGGAAGGATCCCGGGAAGTATCCACATCGATTGGGCCGAGGCAGTGAACTATGATGGTGATCAACGTCTCCGTTCAGTGGAAGAACTGGAACGCATCTACGAAAGGATGGGGATATCGAAAGAGGACCCTGTGATCGTGTACTGTCACAGCGGTGTACGCTCGGCGCATACCACCTTCGTACTCACGCAATTATTGGGCTATACGAACGTAAAGAACTACGATGGTTCTTGGACCGAATGGAGCCATTTCAAAGACCTCCCGATCGAAGTGGATGCACCAACACAACTAATGCAATAAGATGAACAAGTATTTAGAGGCATGCATCAACGCAGTGATCGGCACGGCGGATTGGACCTGGAATTCGATCACCTTCGAAGTTCCTTGGTACACCAATTATTTCTGGGGGCTTGTCGCGATCTCCCTCCTCGTGTGGCTGCTGGAGATCGCCTTTCCATGGCGTAAGGAACAGTCGCTCATCAGAAAAGATTTCTGGCTGGATGCGTTCTATATGTTCTTCAACTTCTTCATCTTTTCCATTGTGATCAGTGGTGCGTATAAGATGTTGGAACTGCTGTTCGGTGACCTGGGTATTACGGCGAAGAGCCTGGCGGTGATCGATATCTCGCTGTGGGCGCCATGGGTGCAATTGCTGGTCTTCTTCATTGTATTGGACTTCGTGCAATGGTTCACGCACGTATTGCTGCACCGGTATCCCTTACTCTGGAAATTCCACAAAGTGCATCACAGTGTAAAGGAGATGGGCTTCGCGGCGCACTTGCGGTACCATTGGATGGAGAACATCTTCTACAAGCCGCTCAAGACCTTTGGTGTGATGATCCTTGGCGGGTTCGAGCCGGAGCAAGCATATATCGTACACTTCATCACCATTGCGATCGGCCACCTGAACCACGCCAACATCAAGATCACATGGGGGCCATTGAAGTATGTGTTCAACAACCCCGTAATGCACCTCTACCATCATGCGTATGTGCTACCCAAAGGATGGTACGGCATGAACTATGGGATCAGTTTGAGCCTTTGGGATTATATCTTCAAGACCAACTATATTCCAGAGGACAGCGGAACTATTGAGATCGGATTCAAA
>JAGNUG010000096.1 GCA_017987115.1 Flavobacteriales bacterium
GATCCAAGGAACATCCACATTGCGGTGGTACCATGTAAGTTCATTGCGCACTTGATCAGGCTCATATTCATACGGATGAAAGCTGATGAAATCCGCATTCAATAGATTCGGATCGAACTCAAAGGTTTCCCGGATCCCAGTGAGGCCTACCGTATAGAATTGGTATGGCGCATGTTCGCGAACCAGATCTCGCCAATGCGCTGCAATTGCGATCGCTTCCGGTTTCGGTCGTTCCGGTTTATCGAAGTACAATGGCTCGTTGAACATATCGAAGGCCATGAGCGCAGAGTCCTTTGTGATTCGGTCTGCGATGGAAACGAAGAGGTCTTCGGTTTCTGGAACATCGGCATGCACCGTAGTAAGGAAGATCGTTCGCAGGCCTGCCTCGCGCACGATGCGCATAACGGTATCCAGCTCATTCAGGAATCGCTCATCATCGGGAAGCACTTCAATAATGGTGTCCAGATCCTGTATCGTGAACGCCTTCATGAAATAGCCTTTACGATCGCGCAACAATTCACCTATCCCGACCAACCGCACGGTATTGAATCCTGCTTCATGGATCAGTTCCATATCCGCACGAAATGACTTATGCATAACAGAACGCGAAGGCACTTCGTTCGGATCCACCCGTGCATAATCCTTGCTTGGTCCGGCCCAGATCGAATCGCCGTGTACATGTATGCCCAAAATATAATTGAGGGCCATTGGGTAGAACGGCTTTTCGCGAACCATGAATTGGCCATCGCGCAATTCAACCGCACCATTCAGCGGCTTTCGCCCACAACCCGTGCAGCCGACCACCAAGAACGCAAACAGTAACATGAAAAAGCCACTGATCGTTTCCACATGGTTATTGCGTTTACCGACCATCATTGATCACTGAAGCTGTTGGGTCCATCGGTCACGCGTTACGAGCACATCCTTGACCGTAATGCTTGTTAACCCAACATTGTAGAGATACAGGACCGCGGGCTGCCCACCGCATTGTGGAGGCATGCGGTAGGTGATGCTGAACTTGCCTTGCGGCAGAGGCATTGGCTCAAAACGATCAAAACTTCCGGGCATCTCCTGGGCAAGAACCAATGCGGGTTGCTCACCGTTGTTTTCCAGCCAGGATACATCCATTTCCACATTGATCACATCAAAGATCACACCTTGTGTTGGCACTTGTAACCCACGCAATTCGTACGGGTATAGGTTGGGCAATAAACAAACTTCATGATCGGTGTTGTCAGCACACCTTGTACTATCGATCCGTGGTGTCAGCTCCGGCGCATGCACTCCCCTGCCCCACAACGTATCTCTACCAATAGCCCGTTTCGCGTGATCCATTGAGAAGACCAGAACCTCCTGTGGATATTGCCCGATCGCGCGGTAACTGTTGTTGGAGCAGAACGCCTCTCGCAAGGCGAACTGCTCATCAGCGAGCAAGGAATCGATCGGAATATAACTTTCATTCGGGCCGTATTTGCTTTCCCAGACCATGAGGTCGCCGGGACGCGTATTCCATCCACGTTGAATGGGTGTCGGGTAACCGTATTGCGCAATGTACTGGAGGGTATCGAACTGGTCCAGGCCTGCACGATAAGCGATGTACGGATGCGTTGAATGCACGCGCATGCCTTCGGTACGCAGGCGCTTGATACTGTCTCCAGCCTCATCCAACATCCATTGTTCTTCATTCGCATGGAACGGCAGCTCGGTCTCCGAATGTAGATCCGACCAACCCCAGCCAGCAAGTGTAACTATGCCCACTGCTCCCAACGCTGTGCGTAACCGCTGTCCAGAAAGAACGATAGAAGCTGCGCTGATCAGAACATGACCCGTGAACAATGCGGCGATCGGCACCACGGTAGCAACAACGCGCCAAAGCCCTGCAGAGCCGAATGTTCCTTTCCACCAGATCAACGAATGCAGGCCCAGTGTTGCAAGAACAGGAACCGCGCAAACAGCAGCTAGCATGAGTAGTGTGTTACGCTGGTCTTTCAACCGCCAATAGAGTACCGGCCAACTAGCGCAAGCCAAGAGCCCTAGCACCAGTAACGGTTGACCGAAGATCTGCCCTGCGTGGTCCACAAAATGGAATAGATCACCGGAACCATAGGTATCATTATCCACATGATAGGGATCGCTGTGCCAATACCAAAGCGGATCGCCAATGAGCAACGCGCCTGCAATACCGTAAACGACAAAACCTACACCAAGCCATGGCAATGCCTTCCATTGCTTGCACCAAGCGATCCACACTGCCACCATGGGCAGGAACAAGGCATATTCCGGTCTGGAGAACGGGGTGAAGGAGACCACCAACGCAGCCAGTACGTACCGTTTTTCGAACAACAGGTAAACAGTAAGGACCGTGAGCAGCCCGAACAGAACCTCCGTCATTCCATTGACCACCAGTTGTGCATACTGGGGAGAAAGCATGACCAATAAAGGAAATGTCAGTTGCGCGATACCACCTGCGCTGCGAAGCACACGGATCGCGAAGAACCCGGTAAGGATCGCTAATAAGGCATTGAAGCAGGCCATGCCAGCATAACCCAATTGTGCGAACGGAGAAGCTAGCAGCGTGAACAACGGTTTGCCCCAATGGTC
Organism: Flavobacteriales bacterium; assembly: GCA_017987115.1. Lineage (GTDB taxonomy): Bacteria > Bacteroidota > Bacteroidia > Flavobacteriales_F > PHOS-HE28 > PHOS-HE28. Next base: position 2,602 of record JAGNUG010000096.1, read on the forward strand.
CACGAACAGATGCGGGTGCGCCCATGAATACCGGGCAATCATGTAATGCTGAATGCCATCGCCCTTTTCTGCGATGCCATCCGAAACAGCACGGTATGCGAGCAATACTACTCCTAGAAGCACAACAAGTGCGCCCGCGAACCACTCCACCTTCGTACCGTCCGCACGAGAGGGCTTATGCGCGTGAACTGATGCCATATTTCACAATGCACCAGATGGCCCGGAACCCGTCCTTCCAGCCGATCTTTTTTCCTTCGGCGTACGTACGTCCATAATAACTGATGCCGACCTCATAGATCCGTGCACCCTTCACACGCGCAAGTTTCGCGGTCACTTCGGGTTCAAATCCGAAGCGTCTTTCGCGCAGGACCAACCCTTTGGCAATATCGCTGCGGATCAGTTTATAGCACGTTTCCATATCCGTCAGGTTCAGGTTATTGAACGCGTTGGAAAGTTGGGTAAGGAATTTGTTGCCGATGCTATGCCAGAAGAACAGGATCCTGTGGGGGTGATGCCCTATGAACCGAGAGCCATAGACCACATCGGCGAATCCCTCCAGCACAGGTCTCAGAAGATCGTTGTATTCGCGCGGGTCATATTCCAGATCGGCGTCCTGCACCAACAAGTATTCGCCAGTGGACTCTTTGATGCCACGATGGATGGCAGCCCCTTTGCCCATGTTCTTCGGTTGCTCGATCAAGCGGATGCCCATTGCCGGATTCGCATCCATGTAGCGTTGCACGGCCTGAACGGTACCATCCGTAGAACCGTCGTTCACAATGATCACTTCCTTGCCGATGTCTTTGATCAACACAACGTCGCGCACTTTATCCAGGATAAAATGGATCGTGCGTTCCTCGTTGTATGCGGGAATGATGAGGGAAAGGGTGCGAATGGTCAGCAAGGCGAATATATTGAAGGCCGTAAATTTCGGTAACCGGATCGAAAGATGACCATTTCTTTTAATACCGATAATACTGGATCCTTCTCACACAAGACAAAGACCCCATTTCGCACCCATTGAACCACAGACCAGTGTTCCAATTACTGCCCCAATAAGCCTGGTGATCCATCGCAAAAGGTCTATACTAGAGGGACGGACACGTCAACCATTATCTTGCGCCCCACACCGATTTGCATGCTTTCTAACCATGTTCAATTTTGCTAGGATCCACGTATTTCATCTGTTGGCGCTGGTCTACCTACTGTTGAGCATTTACTATGCACAGGAAAGGATCCTGAATACCGATTGCACCTACCAGATCTTCACGTCCATTAACACGAAGGACTTTTTCTTCCAAGAAGGCCGCTATGGCATGTTCCCTACACAGATCTTATTGGTTGTTGGCATACTGATCAAAGCCCCGGCCATAGCGTTGATCCACCTCTATTCCATCAGTTTCCCACTGCTGTATATAACGGTGCTTTTAGTAAATCACTTGGTCTTCAAAAGCAAAGAGGCTGCCCTTGCCACAGTACTGTCGTTGGTCATAGGGTCCGGTGCCACCTTCTTCCATGCAACTACGGAAACCCACTTGTTGGTCGCCCTCGGCTGTTTGTTCTTCGGAGCCATATCCGCACGCGGTCTATTCAAAAGCCGAAGGACGCTCTATGCTGTTTGGGCCACCATTGTTGCATGGAGCCTGTTCGTTCATCCGAATGCGGTATTTACCCTGTTCTTCGTTTGTGGGTTCTCATTCCTCCTCAAACGAATGGAGTTACGGGAATGGGTCGCAGTCGTACTGATCTGTGGGGCCTACCTTTTGATCAAGACCTATATGGCCCCAGTGGACTCCTATGACTCCAAACAATACTCCAGGCTCGCTGGTTTTACCGAGGTCATCCCTCGCTTCTTCGATCTCTGGCCCGTGCAATTCATAAAACTTCGATTGTGGGATCAGTACCTAGGCATTCAGATCCTGTTGGTCGTGCTGCTGGTCGCATATCGGATCAAGCTCGTGCTCCTCTTCACGCTACTCTTCATCACCGGATTCATGATGCTGACCATATTCACATTTGCTCCAGGTGATAGTAACGCCATGATGGAGAAGTCGTTCATGCCGGCGATCTTCATGATCGTTCTGGTGTACTCCAACTTGCATTATCAATTGGAAAACAAATTGCCGAATACCCTGTTGATCATCGCGCTTTCGGTCCATTCTTTTTACATCATCGTTGAGAATGGGATACCCTATCAAGAGCGCTTGAATGCGATCACCAACATCCTCACAACCCATGGCGATGAACATCCGAAACTAATTGCCGAGTTCAAGGACCTGGATGAAGAAACGTTCCGGAACAGTCATTGGGCTACGAGTATGGACGCCTTGTTGCTTAGTCGTTGCATTGGCAATGAACCAAGAACGCTCTTCGTAACCGAAAGCATAGAGGAATACAGAACGGATCTGATCGAGACGAATACCTTCATTTATCTGCCGTGGGCGAAGGATGCTGTCTCGTTGGAGAATATGGATTATTTCGATCTGCCTGAAGTTCCCTACTATCAGCTTACCTCCGGTGAGAATTGATCCAAGTTGCTTAGCATTGCAGGTGCAGTTCGCCCTAATGCGAACCGCACATTCCATAGCACCCGACCCTGGAGTATGCTTCAGTCATTGAAACAGAATAGAACCGTGTTGGTCGGACTCATCGTATTCACGCTGGTCTACGCCTCCATAAGCCTTGTGAACCATTGGCTGTTCAGGACCTCTGCACTCGACCTAGGGCTATATACGAATGCGGCGTGGAAATATGCCCATTTCATGCTGCCGGACCGCTCCTTGTTCCGTTGGGACCGCGACTCTCTCTTTGCCGACCATATGGATCTGCACTTGATGCTGTGGGCACCGTTGACCTATTTGTTCGGTGAATGGACATTGCTCATCGTGCAGATAATAGCAATCCCCTTCGGGGCATATGGCGTCTACAAATTCAGTCTATCAATATCGCGAAACAAGTTCCTTGCAACAATTGCGATGTTCAGCACACTTGGGTTTTATGGGGTCTTCAGCGCCTTAGCGCAGGACTTTCATTCCAACGTGGTGGCATGCATGGCGCTTCCTTGGTATTTCTACTTTTTACATCAACGGAAACTGAACGCCACATGGTGGGTACTTGTATTCATGCTGGTCGCAAAAGAGAACATGGGGTTATGGCTTGGTGCGGTGAGCCTTGCTGCCATTGGGCTTCCATACTTTACCCATGTGCCACGCAAGCTTTTGATCACTCAAGGAGTAGTTGCTTTCGGTTGGTCGGTCCTGTGCATTGGGATGATCATGCCTGCGCTGGACAGCGCCTCGACGTACCACCAGATGGTGAAGTATCCGGTGCTCGGCTCCAGTTCGGGCGAACTATTCGAAACCGTTTTTACGCATCCATTCAACGTTTTCCGCGCCTTCTTTGAAGACACGGAAGGTAAACATCCATTCGGCACGGGATTGAAACTGGAGTTCTATTTCATCATCTTGTTATCCGGTGCTTGGGCACTGATCAGGTCATGGCCGTTCTTCTTGATGACCTTGCCGCTGCTTGCCCAAAAAATGCTCCATGAGGACTACACCAAATGGGGCCTATTCGCACACTACTCCATCGAGTTCGCTGTATTGTTACCGTTGGCTATCATCACGGTCATACTCCAGTTCCGTTCACCGGCGTTGCAACGGACCCTCGGCGGGCTAAGTCTTTTGTTAACGATAAGTGCGACGCTATACGTTCTTGAGTTCCCGTTGGAACATAACGAAGGCAAAGACAGCGCCCATGATCGTTTACGCTTTTACCAAGCACGTCACTATGAGCCCTATCTGGACCAGTCCGCTATACACGAAGCTATGGCATTGATCCCGAAGAACACCTCCGTTTCTACAGCATATCCGTTCGTGCCACATTTGATCGAACGAGAACATCTGTACCAATTCCCATTAGGCCAACAGAGTGACTACATCCTCTTAGTAACAAGCTATTTTACATATCCGTTGTCCCAGGCAGAGTTCAACCAAGAGGTGAACAAGTTGAAGAGCAGTGATGCATGGAAGCTGGTGTACGACCGATCGAAGGTGTTGTTGTTCGAGAAACGAATGGCACAGGAACCTTAAGTTCCTTGGGCAAGCGCGGATCACTTCACACATGTAGCGATGCGCATGCCTCTACTCAAAATACTGCTTTACGCTGATCTCGAATCCTTCCAGTTCAAACCCATGACCCGAAGTATTCGCAAAGAAAAGCTTGTTCCTCGTAATGCGATCGTTGGGCAACAAATTGAACTGTACCTCGAACGGTCCCTCGCCTAATGGATGCGGCAATAAGGTGATCTGCTCATCATCCGCGTTCTCCGAGAACAAGATCTCCCCACCACCATCATACCCTGGCTCCCATGTAATGTTTCCTTTTACTATCAACTGGACGTGTGTTGTTTCCGACGATCCGTAGATCGGCAGATCATCGATCTCGAACGGATAATGTTCGCCAACATAACACCAACCAGTTCCATCGCTGCAAGAGAGTGCATTGTTGCGATGCGGAGCAGGAATTTCCTGTCCGCTTATCTGTTGAAAGATCGTCTCTGCTTTGAATGCGCGATCCAACTTGCGCAGGTCGTAGATGTACGTGTTGCCATAAACACCGAGCGGATGTCCATAAAGTATCTGCATTGCAGGGTCATCTCGCGTGCCTTGCTCGGTAACAACCAAGTACTTGGCCCCACGCCCAACATACTTCGATACGGTAAACGCATGATCCTCATCCAAGCCAAAACCCGTTCTTCCGGGCTGACCCATGAAATACAACGATGCATTGATGGTAGGGTCATCGATGCACACCACGCGATCCTCGGGTTCAATGCCAAGGCTACGCAGATAAGGGGTGATCGTGTACAGGTCGCGCACAGGGTTACGGACCAGCGAATTCCAGTACTTCAGCTCTTGTGCATGGTACACGGGCAACAGGTCATTGTGGTCCAGTTCGGTGTTCGGGTTGCTCCGCATGTTCATATTGTTGGCCGCATACGCCACGTTGTAACCAAGCAGACCAAGAAATGCCCACCGCAGCCACGATGCATTGAACAGCTCCGCGTGGTAGTTCCTTAACCACCATGCCCAGGAGACCACAGGCACCAACAGTGCGATCAACGGATTGATGAAATAGTAATCGTGCCCATCCAATGCATGGAACCACAGGATCGAATAGATCACCGTACCGATCAATAGGAGCACATTGAGCAAGAGCACTGCACCGGGCACTTGCTTACGGCCATTTACCAGACCGATCAGCGCTATTCCCACCAACAACCAAACACTGGTATCGAACATCTGGAACACCAGGATATCCCGTGCGTACTGGATCGCACTGTCGATCTCTTGCGCATCCATATCCCACAGTGGCCAGAACCCGTTGAAGGTGTACTTTCCATTGTGAAGTTCGTTGTAGATCTCCGCATGGATGTACCACGACATGATCCCTGCCAACGCGACGAATACCACGCCCCAACCGAACTTAGGCTTGGGGAACACACTGCTCAATTCGCCCATGCTCTTCGGCCACACTGTCGCCAACGCGTAGATCGCCAGCATGGCTACAAGGCTCATCCCTGCGGTTACTTTCAGCAATGCGGCTAGTGCCCAGCATGCAAGTGTGAGGATCCAGTACCGCTTCTTTTGTTCGGTTGCGTAGCGTATAAAAAAGTACCAGCCGATCACCGCCAGGTCGAATGCCGGAACATCGGTCAGGAACCCTACGGTGTAATAGGCGATGACGGGTGAAGTGGACCAGAGCAAGGCAATGCCGATCGCCCAGAAGTCGCTCTTCAGCAAACGCCGCAACGTCAGGAACAGCGCATAGGCCGCGAAGAAATGCATGATCAACCCCAGTAACCGATAGGCGAATTCACTTTGACCAGTGACCTTCCAGATCTGAGCAACGCTCCAATACAGCAACGGGAATTCGCCTGCACTATACCCGCTGGTACCATCATCGGCAAGCTGTGCGTGGATCTGCGGCGAAGCGAACGAGGCACCACCTGCATAATAATTCCATGTAAGTGAAAGGCAATCGGTCTGCCGCCACATGTGCATGGGCAGGGGCCGCAGTTTCATCACACGACCGTACTCATACGCGCCGCACAATGCCAAGAAGCCGATCAGGAATAACACACGGCCACCGATCAGGGAATGGATACGGCGTAGAACGTCCATGAACCCTTCGCGATCAGATCACCATTTCCTTCACGTTATCCGCGATCACCAAGCGGCCTTCTGTCTTTGCTTTCACTTCATCCACGGTAACGCCGGGAGCCAGCTCAAGCAGTTTGAATCCTTCCGGTGTAACGTCAAATACACCGAGGTCGCTGACGATCTTCTTCACGCACGCAACACCCGTAAGTGGCAGGGAACAGTGCTTCAGCAACTTGCTTTCTCCGGCCTTGTTGGTGTGCATCATACAGACAATGATGTTGTCCGCGCTGGCAACAAGGTCCATGGCACCGCCCATGCCTTTCACCATTTTACCGGGGATCTTCCAGTTGGCGATATCCCCATTATCACTTACTTCCATGGCGCCGAGAACGGTGAGCTGCACGTGCTTTCCGCGGATCATCGCAAAGCTCAACGAGCTATCGAAGATGGATGAACCGGGCAAGGTCGTAACGGTCTGTTTCCCGGCATTGATCAGGTCGGCATCCTCTTCACCATCGATCGGAAATGGACCCATGCCCAACAAACCGTTCTCACTTTGCAACACCACGTCGATGCCTTCCGGAATGTAGTTCGCCACCAAGGTGGGAATGCCGATACCCAAGTTCACATACCAACCATCGCGAAGTTCTTGTGCGATGCGCTGTGCCATTTCCGTTTTCGATAATCCCATTGTTCAGTGCTTGTAGTTCGGCCAAGGTAGCGGTTGTTCAGGGTTGCACAATACGATCGAAGCGGATGTTCCCCTCCAGCACCTCCACCGCACGTTGTTCAGGGTTCCAGAGGTAACAGGCAAGGCGGTCCACCTGAGGTGATAGTTGCTCCATGACATGTTGATAGCGCACCGTGATAACACCGTCAACGGGTTGCTCATAATGGACCGGATATGCGGCGTAGTGTTCCTGCGCATCGCCAATGTGCGTACTAACGACCCACGAGCACGGCGCAACGCCATCCAACTTCACGCGCAGTTCCACGGCAATACGTATCGGTCCTGTTACAAGAGGATCAAGTTCCGGTGTGGGCAGGTTGATGTATTCATCCGCAACCGTTGTGGGTTCGATCAGCGCGCTCTTTACCGGTACATGATCCAACGATGGGTTTCGCTGGTACAACCCCAAACCATCATGTCCGCCATCGGCAACTTTTTGGTACGCGGGGTCCAACTGCTGCGTGAACCGTTCATCGGCAAGGATCAGGTCAACGGGCAGATCCGGGAAGCCTTCGGAAATTCCATTCGGTTCTGTGCCTTCACGGTTACGCTGTGCATACACCCACACCAATGCATGCTGATGATACAACCCCAAACTGAACGACGTGTCATGCGATCGGAATGCGAACGGGTCGCGCACCAACGCATCCGGTAACGACTGTTCCGACCACAACAACGTACGATCGACATTGATCAAATACGCACTGCGCAACGGCAGGAACACCAACGCGATCGCCATCCATTGCAATGAAGGACGTTCAATCCGTATCGCATCAACAGCGAACGCGAATGCGACAATAGCAAGCACAACGAACTGCAACGCCGCGCGGTCTTCCGGATAATTGATGTGCAGCACCTTCGCCATGAAAACCGTGGCTGCGACAAGACCGACCAACACAACACCGATCAACACGACCGGCGCTTTCCGCCAACGATCCCGCGCTGCCCAACAACCCAGTGCAAGAACAGCGCATGCGAGCAACACACCACTTGCGATCCATACCCAATGATCCGAACCGGTGACCAACAGGAACAACGGTTTCACCGTTACCGACAGGAAACCATCCAACGAGCCGTGGTAGAGCAACCCTCTTTCCGAGAACCCTTGCGCGAACAGAACGGCTTTGTAAACAAGCATTGCACTCACAGCAACTGCGACCCAGTTCCACGGTTTCGACATTGCTTGGCGTAGACCATCAGTCCCAGTGAACACCACTGCAAGACTGATCAACAAACCCAGTGCAGGCAACAACGCAAGGTCGGCCCAAATGGCCAATGCCGATGCGATCAACAGCACGGAGAACGATCGCCAGTTCGCGTGTTCCATAAGCCCGATCGCTGCGTTGATCGCTACCAGAAAGAACGCCAACCCTAATCCGTAGCCTCTGCACAACGAAAAGAAATCCAACACGAACGAACAGAACAACAACGCCGGTATCAAAGAGCAACGCACAACAACTGACGTGCATCGCCGTGCCAACAGTCCTGTTGCGAACGCCCATAGCACATACGCCAAAACGTTCGGCAAACGCAATGCGAATAAGCCTTCTCCGAAAGCCTGCACACTCATCCAGGTCAGTACGGAATTCAGCACATGGTTGTTTGCATCCCAATGCGCTGTGCCCGGCCAAAAGTTCCCGGTAAAGATGTAATGGAAAAAGGTGGCGGCCTCATCGTGTACGATCGGCACCAACGCTGCACGCAAAGCAACATAGCAGAACCCAAGTAACGCTGAACACGCGAAAACGATGAACTCCGTACGGCTTGGAGCGGCTACCGACTTTACCTTATCCATGATCGCTTCCGCCATTACACCATGATGGCTTATTGGTAGCGTTCGTTAGGCGGTGCGAACGGTGCGCTGTTCAATGCGCTTCTCGTAATTGGTGCCTTCGAAAATGCGTTGTACGAAAATACCGGGCGTGTGTATCTCATCCGGATCCAGCTCACCGGGTTCCACCAAGTGCTCTACCTCGGCCACGGTAATGGTACCTGCCATGGCCATGACCGGATTGAAATTGCGTGCCGTGCCTTTGAAGATGAGGTTACCTGCCCGATCGCCCTTCCATGCTTTCACCAACGCGAAATCCGCGCGGAGCCAGCTCTCCAGGATGTGCATCTTCCCGCCGAAATCGCGTGTTTCTTTGCCCTCCGCCACTTCAGTACCGTAGCCCGCCGGCGTGTAGAATGCAGGAATGCCCGCACCGCCCGCACGGCACCGCTCTGCCAACGACCCTTGCGGGATCAGTTCCACTTGCAGCTCACCGCTCAGCATCTGCCGTTCGAACTCCGCATTCTCCCCCACGTAGCTGCTGATCATCTTCTTGATCTGCTTGGTCTGCAACAACAGCCCCAGCCCGAAATCATCTACCCCGGCATTGTTGCTGATGCAGGTAAGCCCCTTCGCACCGGTGCGCACCAACGCCGCAATGCTGTTCTCCGGAATACCGCACAGCCCGAAGCCACCCACCATCAACGTCATATCGCTCTTGATCCCCTTCAGTGCCTCATCGGCATTGGCCACTACCTTATTCATGCTGTTGCTTTTCTGTACGATGCGAATGTAACGTGCTGCGCGGTAATGAATGCGCCCGCATTGCGTGCAAGTTACACCCGAGCGAACGAGCACTTATACCGCCAACTCCTTTGCCCTCCGGCACCTGCACAGATCTCCAAGCTGGTCATGTCCACTCCTTTGACGAGCTTTCTGCCAACTCGCATGCAGCAACTTAACACCGCTGTGGCGAATGGGGATGCGTGGGTGCGGGTTAGTTTTTCACAGGGGTGGAAAGCGCCGTTGTGCTTAAGGTCTGCCTTAGGGGGTGATTCAGGCGTGCCGATCCGCAAGGTCAATTCGTCTCAACTTTCGATGAAACACTACCTTCGGAGCCCCCTTCAACCAACAGCATGGTCCAAGCAACTCATCAGCCTCAAAACCGCTTGATCAAGAGCTCGGTGATATCTTGCGCAAGCTGAAGCGCAGACCAAGGCAGCGAGCTAGCAGCCTCACGTAGCCCTCAGCGCGTGAGCGATTGCAGAGGAAACCCCGCAAGCCCGGTAATCCGGGCGCGGAGTTGCAGCGGAAAGCGCGCCCCCGCCTGCATTTGAGGCGGGGGTACGCCCAACCCTCAACCATTCACTTTCCCTCAGTGTGCCAATCGCCCCCTCACCTCACCGCCCCCTTCCGCCGTTTCGCCCACTTGTACACTTCGAACCAGGCTACCGATGCGAGGCCGATGACCGCCGCTGTGCCGAGTTGCAGCGCTGTGGGTGAGGCCAGCCGGAAGAAGTCGCGGAAGAGCGGGATGTAGAGCACGGCGGCGAGCAGGGCGATGGTGAGGAGCAGCACGATACGGAGCAGGTTGTTGCGGTTGTGGAAGGTGCTGAGGACCGATGCGGTGAAGGAGCGGTTGACGAGCGTGAGGCCGATGTTGGCGATGACGAGGGTGCTGAAGACCATGGCGCGGACGCCTTCTTCGGGGAGCCCTTGCTGCACGGCGAGCTGGTAGCTGCCCAAGGTGCCGAGGGTGATGACGAGGCCTTGCCAGATGCTGATGGAAAGTTCCTTCCACGTGAGGAAGGTGAGGCTGAGCGGGCGTGGCGGGCGACGCATGCCGTCGGCTTCGAGCGGTTCGTTCTCGTAGACGATGCTGCAGGTGGGGCCCATGATGAGTTCGAGGAAGATGACGTGCAGCGGCGTGAAGATGTTGGGGTACACCCAGCCGAGGAAGAGCGGCAGCGCGACGGTGAGGATGATGGGGATGTGGATGGAGATGATGTACTGGATGGCCTTTTTGAGGTTGCCGTAGATCTTGCGGCCCATGGCGACGGCGTCGACCATGTTGCCGAGATCGTCGTTGACGAGGATGAGCGATGCGGCTTCCTTGGCGAGTTCGCTGCCGCGCTTGCCCATGGCGATGCCGATGTGCGCGGCCTTCAACGCGGGGCCATCGTTGACGCCGTCGCCGGTCATGGCTACGACGTGCCCTTCGGCTTGCAGTGCGTTGATGATGCGCAGTTTCGCTTCGGGGAACATGCGCGTGAAGATGTTGGTGTCGTTGACAGTGATGCGGAGCGCCGAATCGTCGAGCTGCAGCATGTCGTCGCCGTTGATGGTCGTTTCGGAGCCACTGAAACCGGTCTGCTTGGCGATGGCGGCGGTGGTGAGCGCGTTGTAGCCGGTGATGATCTTGACCTGGATGCCCGCCGCGTAGAACTGTTGGCAGAGGTCGGCGATGTCGG
>JAGNUG010000097.1 GCA_017987115.1 Flavobacteriales bacterium
CTTCCCACGTACTGGTGCCGGTCTCCAGTATGCTCACCTTTGAACTATCGGCCCCGGTACGCAGCATCGCATTCTGAGAAAGTTCGGCTTCTGTTAGGTCGATACCTTCCGCAGCCAACAACGGGTAATGGTTCTCACCGGTGCAGAATGCAAGGTCTGCCTTGTTGGCCCCCAACAACCTTGCTGCTTCCCTACCCCGTTCAATGGGCGAACCACCGAGCACGTAGATCGCATCGGCGTGCAGCTCTTTGTCCTGATCGATGAGCATATCGCCTGTTGCGCGAAGCAAGGTGTATCGGAATGTCCAGAGCAGCGCAAGAACGATCGCAATACCCAAGAACGACAGCATGAATCGGTTCAGTAAGAACTCTGCTGTTCGTCTAAGAAACGCCATATTCCGGGGAGAATGAGTTCACACAGGTATTCAATAGGCACCATTGCGTCGCCTCAGCACCCATTCAAGGGTAAGCAACGCTAAGATCACGAAGAAGATCCATTTCAAGCCGATCAGATCACTGAAGCTGTCATGCGCATACGACCTGGCCTTCAGTTGGTTCTTTCCTTGTATCAATTCTGCCAATGTAGCAAGATCCCGCGGGTATACCATTTGACCACCCGTGTTGGTCGCAATATCATTCCAAAGTCCGTGATCCGCCACCGTGCTGAACTGCTCCGCCAACAGTTCACTCACATTGAGTTCACCGGATGCAGTATAGCGTTGGCCTTCTAACTGTGCGCGCGCGCTCCATGTATAGCGCCCGGCCGGTAAGCGACCAGCATCCAGCCGATACGCCGTGCCATTCGGACTGAAAGTGTACGGGTACTCGCGGCCATCTTCATCTTTCAAGAGGATCGATGCTTCCACATTGTTCACCGGTTCGAAACTGGCGTTGTACAATTCGGCATTGATCAGTACAGGGTCATTCTCCGTGTAATCCGGTGCATGCTCTACCCGGAACCGGTTCTTGTCCACCTTGAGCGCGAGGAACTGCACCATTTTATGCACCAATCGATCAAAGCGTTCATGCGATCCGTTCAATTGCTGATCGGCCACACGCCAGCGCCAAAGCCCCTCTCCGGCAACGGTAGCCATGCGCCGCTCACCTTGTTGGCTAAATGCGATCAACGGGTAGGCAGTGCGAACGACACCAATGCGTTGCATCAACAACGCACTTGCTGATCGACCAAGATCATATTGCCCGAACGGAACTTGTAAAGGCGGGAAACGTTCGATAGCGCGCTGTTGATCCTGATCAACCGTGAAATACGTGAAGTCCTTATTGAACGCAGCTTGCGCATCGGTGATGGCAGTCCGTGCACCGGTCACTTGCACACCACTGTTCTGCTGGTTGAAAGCATTGAAGTCCATACCCTGCCCAAGCAGGAAGCACAAAGGGATGTTGCGCGTTGCAGCGCGCTGAAGCAGTGTTTGAATGTTCTGCTTAGCACTTGGAAGTTGATGAAGGATGATCAGATCGAATTCATCAATGTTCCCACTGAAGTCCGCAGCGTACGCCAGTTCCGACTCGTATCCATCGAGTCCGGCAAGGGCCGATCGCAGCGCACCAAGATCAGGATGCGGCGCGGCACCGAGCAAGAGGATCTTCTGCCGATCGTCCAACACATCTACTAAGAAAGCACGTGCATTATTCACTTCAGAGATCTCGTCATTCAAGGGTCTTACCACTGCGGTAAATCGCTGCAATCCGGGTTTATCGGCTTTCAGTGTGAACGGGATCTCGACCGTGAAAGGATCTGCCGTGATCGATACATCCTTCGCTGCGACCTCTTTGCCACTTTGCAGGATCGCAACACGTGTTTGTTTTCCCTTCATATGCCGTCCTTCAACCCTCACCATTACCGGAAAATCGTTGCCCAGATAACTGATCCGGTTATTGTCCACGCCACGTAGCACAAGATCAGGACGCACTGTGGTATCACCCAATGCAACGGTGTAGACCGGCACACCTAAGCGTGTAGCATCAAGTCTTGGATCTCGACCGCGATTGAAAATACCATCACCATCAATGATCACTGCGCCCAGATCTGGTCCACTGAGCCGATCATACACTTCGCGCAGTGCCTGACCAATATCCGTTAGACCTTCCCGTTGCGAAAGGGTGATCCCGTCGGTCACCTCTTGCCCGTAAGTGAATTCCCGCACTTCGTAATTCTCACCTAGGTCTTTACCCAATTGTTCCAACTGATAACCATAGCTCTGTTGGAAAGAAGCGCTATCGGTATTACTTAATATGGATGATGATCCATCGTGCAGGATCACTACTACCGGTTTTCGTACCTCACGCACAAGAATACGCACCATGGGTTCCAGCAGAAAGAAAGCGATCACAGCAATGGCCAATGCTCTTAATGCTGCAAGTAGGATCGCTAGGTTACGTCCGAAACCTTCCTTACCCGATGCATTGCGATAGAGGATCCACGCCAATGCGATGCCCAGTGCTAGACAAAGCGGAGCAAGCCAAAGGCTGTGTGCGGTGGTCAGGTTCATTGCGTGTAAAGGTCGGGGTTGATCATCTCAATAACCCGACGAACAATAGCTATTAACGATCTTTTGAGTTGATCACGTAACAAGACCGCCGCACACATTCAGTGTTTGGCCACTTACGTATGTACTCATATCGCTGGCGAAGAAAACACAAGCATTCGCCACATCCACAGTTGAACCACCGCGTTTCATTGGTATGCTAGCGCGCCAATCGTCTACTACCTTTTGATCCAAGGTGGATGTCATCTCCGTTTCAATGAAACCCGGTGCAATAGCATTGCTTCGGATGTTGCGGCTACCTAGTTCCAGTGCAACGCTTTTGGTAAACCCGATGATGCCGGCCTTGCTCGCAGCATAATTACTCTGCCCAGCATTCCCTTGCACACCAACGATACTGCTCATGTTGATGATGGATCCACTGCGTTGTTTCAGCATGGTCTTGATCACCGCTTTGGTCATGTTGAAGACGCTTTTCAGGTTGGTGGAGATCACCACATCAAAATCGGCCTCGCTCATGCGCATGAGCAATTGGTCCTTGGTGATACCGGCATTGTTCACTAGTACGTCCAACTTACCGAAATCAGCAACCACCTGATCCACGCAGGTCTGCGCGCTATCGAAGTTACTGGCATCGCTTTGGATGGCGAGCACTTTCCGGCCGTACTTCGCCTCCAATTCCGCGGCAACAGCGTTTGCTTTGTCAGGGCTGCTCACGTATGTGAACGCAACGTCGGCGCCTTCTTCAAGGAAGCGTTCCACGATTCCACGACCGATGCCACGGGAGCCGCCTGTAATTAGTGCGGACTTGTCTTTTAGTAGTGCCATGTGATCTATGCCTGTTCTTATTGCAAAAGGCGAAGCGCGAATGTAACAACAGCGGCTGGTAGTTCCCTTTTTTGCTGACCAAGGCACATAACCACGCACTTACGCGACGATCCATGTCTTCAATGGACCCGCTATCGTGTACATTATCCCCTTGAGCCAACACGAGATCACGGAGGCATTCAAACTAGATTTGTACAATGAGCAATGCAACCGGTCCCTGGCAATACCCTCCCGCCCTGCCGAAGGACCCCAAGAAATTGTGTCTCGTTAAAGTGAAGAATTTCCGAACGGAGAAGAACAGCTTCTACGTTCTGCGCTATTTGCGAGGCAACTGGCAGTTCCAGGACCGGTTACTCCTGAGTGGCGATGAGGATATCGTCAGTTGGGCCGAGATCACCGAATAGGGTCGTTCAGCCCAGCACCTCCTTCACCTTAGCGCCGATCGTTGCGGGGCTGTCGACAACGTGAATACCGCATTCGCGCATTACTTTTTTCTTGGCTGCGGCGCTCTCGTCGGCACCAGAAACAATTGCCCCTGCATGGCCCATGGTGCGACCAACCGGTGCTGTTTCTCCGGCGATGAATCCGATCACTGGTTTCTTGCAATTGGCTTTGATCCACTTGGCAGCCTGTATCTCCAGGTCACCACCGATCTCACCGATCATCACAATGGCTTTTGTTTCCGGATCGTTGGTAAAAAGTTGAACGGCTTCCAATGTTGTTGTGCCTATGATGGGATCCCCACCAATACCGATCGCCGTAGTAATACCCAAGCCAGCCTTCACCACTTGATCCGCAGCCTCATAGGTCAGCGTACCGGATTTGCTCACGATGCCTACCCCACCTTTCTTAAAGACGAAGCCGGGCATGATCCCCACTTTGCATTCATCCGCAGTAATAACACCAGGACAGTTAGGTCCGATCAATATACAGTCCTTGCCACGCAGATATTCACGGGCCGTTACCATGTCCTTTACCGGAATTCCTTCTGTGATGCACACGATCACTTTGATACCTGCCTCAGCGGCTTCCATGATCGCATCCGCTGCAAATGCTGGTGGCACGAAGATGATGCTTACATCGGCTCCGGTCTCCTGCACAGCATTACTGACCGTTTCGAAGACCGGACGATCCAAGTGTTTCTGACCACCCTTGCCCGGCGTAACGCCACCGACCACATTGGTGCCGTACTCGATCATTTGTTCCGCATGGAAGGTCCCTTCACTACCGGTAAAACCTTGCACTAGGACTTTGCTTTTCTTGCTTACGAGTACGCTCATGATCGATGGAATGCTGATTAAGTGGCGGCGAAATTAGCCCAATGGTTGGAACAGGGGTCCGGAACATGTCCACAATGGATCGTTCCCATACTGAACACTACGACCCTGTAGTGCTTTCGGCCATTGCACGAGACCTGGCCGAGCGTTGAAAAGCCAATACGAACAGCAACGCACCCACCATCATGATGGCTCCACCCACGTATGGCGACGTGTAGTGCCAACCGTATAGGAATCCGCCAACTGTAGGCCCAATAACACGCGCGAGCGAGCCAAAGCTTTGGTTCATTCCCAACACCTGGCCTTGTTCCTTCTTCTCGGCATTGCGACTGAGCAATGAGGAAATGCTCGGCATCATGCACCCATTCGCCAGTGAGAGGAAAAGCACTGGAACAAAACCCAACGGCACGAAATAGGCCACCGGAACAAA
Organism: Flavobacteriales bacterium; assembly: GCA_017987115.1. GTDB lineage: Bacteria > Bacteroidota > Bacteroidia > Flavobacteriales_F > PHOS-HE28 > PHOS-HE28. The sequence continues at coordinate 5,039 of JAGNUG010000097.1, forward strand.
TGGGATCATGAGCAGACCAATACCTAAAAGAATGCAACCGTAGACCATCAACTTTTCCTCGCCATACGTTCGTGTAAGCCAACCGATCAGGCCACCTTGAACAATGGCCGAGGCAAGACCGATGAAGGCGAACATATACCCGATATGTTCCTCGTTGAGTCCATAATGCTGCTCCCACAGCAACGCAACCGTGATCTGCATCATGCTGAATGCGGTGATGTAGATAAAGCTGGTCACGAACAGATCACGGAATCGTTCGTTGCGCAGGGCCATGATCGAATTGGTGATCGGCTTTACTTGGATCTTGTTCCCTGCATCCTTTTCGTCCAGGGATTCCGGGAGGAATAGCAAGATCAGGATGAAGTTGATCAAGCTAAGGCACATGGCCACGTAACCCACCGCATCCATCCCGAAGTGCGCTTTGATATATCCACCTACTGGCGGTCCGAAGATGAACCCAAGACCGAATGCGGCCCCGATCATGCCCAATGCCTTTGCGCGGTTCTGTGGTTCGGTAACGTCGGTGATATATGCCTGGGATGTGGCTATGTTGGCAGAGCCGATACCTGCTAGCATCCGCGCCAGCACAAGTAACAAGAGCGTATGTGCATTGGCTAGTAAAAGAAAGCCCATTGCGGTAATGAACACCGTTCCTGCGATCACAGGTCGCCTACCGTGCCGATCGCTCAACGAACCCCAGAACGGCGAGAAGACGAAATTCATCAAGGCATAAACAGCCATGATCATACCTACTTCAAAGGCCGATGCACCCAGCTCCACGGAGTAGATGGGCAGGATAGGTATCACCAATCCGAAGCCCAACAGGTCCATGAAAACGGTGAGAAAAAGTATGGCGAGTTTGCGGTCCATTCCAAATGGGGCGCGAAAGTATTAAGGATGCAACGGAGATCAAGCCACTTCTCGCTCAACGACCGTGGTCTTGCGCACGTATGGCCGAATGATCAATCGGATGGTATTCTTCCAACTGATGAATTTCCAAGCCCAATTGAACAGTACCAGCATCCTGTTCCGGAAGCTTACTAAGCTCATAACGTGGATGAAGATCCAGCCGAACCATGCGATGGGTCCGGCCAAATGCCAGTTGCCGGCATCCACAACAGCTTTGTAACGGCCGATGGTCGCCATGGACCCTTTGTCGGTGTACTTGAATGCCGTCCATTTTTCAGAACCCTTCAGCAGGTTCTTTGCCAGATTGGTCGCTTGTTGAATGGCTGCTGGGGCTACCTGCGGGTGGCCACGTTCCCAGTCCTTCTCGGACATGTTCAAGGCCACATCTCCCAATGCATAAATGTTCTGGAATCCTTGAAGACGATTGAATTCATCAACGTTGAAGCGATTCGCTTGCTCGTGGAATGCGGACTCTAATCCAGGAAGACAACTCCCTTTAACACCAGCTGCCCATATCAATGTATTCGTACCCATAGTGGTGCCATCGGCGAATGTGATCGAATTCTGATCACACCCGGTAACACGCATACCGAACTTAACGGCGACACCCATTCCGGTCAGATAGTCCAATGCTTTCTGCTGCGACTTTTCAGAGAAACTGCGAAGTAATGCGCTGTTGCTATCCACCAAATGGATCTGCATGTGATCGCTCTCCATTTCGCGGTATTCCTTTTTCAGAACGGTGTTGCGTATCTCGCTCAAAGCACCTGCCAGTTCCACACCAGTAGGGCCACCACCCACTATAACGAAATTGAGTTGTCGCTTCTGGTCATGGATATCATCCAGATAGAGTGCGGCTTCAAAATCCTGCAGAAAATCGCTCCGGATATCCAAGGCTTGGCCAACGGTCTTCAATTGCATCGCCTCACTGGCGATCTGCTTGTTCCCGAAGAAATTGGTCACACTACCGGTAGCGATCACCAAATGGTCATAATGGAACTCGCCCCGGTCGGTCAATAGCATGTTCAATTCCGGCTTCACCTCAGTGACATTGGCCATGCGGAATGCGACGTTCGGCATCGGTCCCACTGTTCTTCTGAACGGATGAGCAATGCTATCCGCACCCAAGCTGGCCGTGGCCACTTGGTACAATAAAGGTTGGAAACAATGGTGATTGTTCCGGTCTATCAACAGGACCTTGTATGGCTTTCCGGCCAACCGCTTCACAATCTCAAGCCCTGCGAAACCGCCACCCACCACGATCAATGTTGGATATGGTAAGTTGTCGTATGCTTCGCGGACTTTATTGGGCATTTGAAAATATTGTTCTTTGATCCAAGGACAAAGATCCGGATCTTTGTCCGACCTATGCAACCAATGATCACGGTGGTTGCGCAAAACTAGGTATAGGGATGTACGAACAGGACACCATCGCTGCACTATCAACGCCAGCAGGTGCTGGAGCCATTGCCATGCTCCGATTATCCGGTGCGAAAGCAACGGCCGTGATCGATCGTATTGCACCTACCCTGCCCTTGGAACCCTTACCACGCTCAGCTTACTACGTACCGGTGATCGATATGGATGGGCAGATCGATGAAGCTGTGATCACGTATTTCAAGGGACCTCATTCCTATACGGGCGAAGACGTTATTGAGGTTAGCGTACATGGATCACCCTATATCCAGCAGCGTTTATTGCAGGCCATGCTGGATGCTGGTGCTCGGCTGGCACAACCGGGAGAGTTCACACAACGTGCGTTCCTCAACAAGAAATTGGACCTGAGCCAAGCAGAAGCTGTAGCTGATCTGATCGCAAGCCAAAGTGCGGCACAGCATAAGCTTGCATTGCATCAGTTACGCGGTGGTTTTGGGAACCGCATTGAGGAACTGCGTCAGCAATTGATCGACTTCTGCGCATTGATCGAACTGGAATTGGACTTTGGAGAGGAGGATGTGGAATTCGCACAACGCATTGAATTACTGGCGTTGTTGGATCGGCTGATCGATCTGTGCAATGAACTTGTTGATAGTTTCCGCTATGGCAATGCCATCAAGCAAGGCATCCCCGTTGCGATCCTGGGTGCACCGAACAGTGGTAAGAGCACGTTGTTGAACGCCTTGTTGCAGGAGGATCGTGCAATTGTAAGCGAGATCGCAGGTACCACGCGTGATACGGTAGAGGAACTGCTAAGCATCGAGGGAATTCTGTTCCGGATCATTGACACGGCGGGATTGCGCAAGACCAGCGATGTGGTTGAGAAATTGGGCATCGACCGGAGCTACAAGAAAGCAGCCGAGAGCAGCATTGTACTCTTATTGGGCGATGGTTCGAAGCTCTCGGAAGGCGCTTTGAGAACGGAGGCAAAGATGTTGCAGGACCGCATCAATAGCGATGTGAAGGTGGTGCCCATGATGAACAAAAGCGACATCAATGCATCGACCAAAGCCAGCGACATCCTCTCCATCAGTGCACGGACCGGCGATGGCTTGGATGCATTGAAGCAGGTCTTACTTGAACATGTGAAGTCGCTACAAAGTGGATCAGGAGATATCGTTGTTACCAATGCCCGGCATGTGGATGCGTTGACCAAGGCCCGCGCGGCATTGGGAGATGCGAAGAAGGCCATCGACAATGGCATCAGTGGCGAACTCCTTGCGATCGACCTGCGCAGAGCGCAACATCACCTGGGTGAGATCACCGGGCGCATCACTACGGATGATCTATTAGGCAGCATTTTCGGGCGGTTCTGTATTGGAAAGTGAACGTGTACTGAGGATCAGCAAGGCCTTAAGGACCGTATCACTTACATCCTTATGGGCAAACCGCCTCGCCCAATACCTTATCCACAGCAAGATATTTTTCGGCATCATTGCCTTCGGCCGTTTCATCCAATACGGTATGTGCTTCAAGCTTCAATACCACGGAACCGCCCTGTTTCTCTGCTAAACCGATCAATCGTTCAAGTTCATTACCCGGGATCACCGGTGTATTGAATTCAGAACCGCACGGAACAAAGCTGTGCGCACCATCATTATATGTGTACGTACCGATGACCGTAACATCGGTTATTGCATTTACAGCAGCTGGTTCCACAGCCACTTGTACGGTTGAGGAGGTAGCATGTTCCTGAACTTCCGGAACATGCTCCTCTTTCGGGGCTGAACAGCCGGAGATCATTCCACCAATGATCAATGACAATACTGAATTTCGCATCATCCTACAAAGGAAACATGTAGACCTTAAAAAGCGTGTTAAAGAATTTCATATCGAACGCATTGACCGATCAGTAATGTTCGACCACCTTTGCCGCAACCAATGATCCCCGTTCTACCCGCATTCTACTTCGGTACCGTGGAACACTATCGCGTGTTGGCAAAACACCCCAAAGTGATCATCGACATCGGCGAGCACTACGAACGTCAGACCTACCGCACGCGTACCACGATCATAGGCCCCAACGGCACCAACGATCTTGTGGTGCAGATCGCGCGTAAAAGCGGTGAGAAAATGCCTATGCGCGAAGTTGGGTTGAGCTACAAGGAGCGCTGGCCACAACAACACTTGCACGCCATCCGAAGTGCATACGGCAAAACACCTTGGTTCATCCACTACATCGATGCGATCGAAGAAGTGTTGCTGAAAAAGTATGATCGACTTGTTGATCTGGACTTGGCCACCATGCACTTGGGCATGCAATTGTTAGGACTGAAGACCGAATTGGACGTACGCGAAGATTACGTCGATCCAGATCTAGGTCTTCTCGATCTCCGCACTACCCTTCAACCGAAAAAACCATTACCAACAAGCGTTCCGGAAGTACAACCGTATTATCAGGTCTTTGCGGACCGACACGGGTTCGTTGGTCGATTGAGCGTGTTGGACCTGGTGTGCAATTGTGGACCGGAGGCACGGTCCAAGATCAGGCCCTGACCCATTACTCCTTAACGATCCGTTGGCTCCAGCTGATTCCGTCCTTCTGCAAACGCACCACGTACAAACCTGATGGTAGTGTTCGAAGATCGATCTGTACGAACTCACTTCTGATGCGTTCCATCAGGACCTCGGATCCGAAAGCATCAATAAGCGTTACCAATGCGTTCGTCCATTTACCATCTTGCTGCACGTTCAAAAGGCCATTGCTCGGAACCGGGAACACGTGTACTTCGTTCCTTCCCTCTTCCGCGATTCCAAAAGGGAACTCCACTGCAAGTAGACAGGGATCCGTGATCACCGGTTCGTTCAGATCGAAGTAGATATTAGCGATGTTCGCTATGCTATCGTATGGCAAAAGCCCTGGTCGTGTATCGATCTTGAACAGGACATGCCCATGGCTGTTCGCCTCGTCGAAAGTGCTATCTGGCAAGAAAATAGGATCGAACAGGAAGTACAATGCACCATCACGGAAGAACCACGAACATGGATGGCTGGACCCGAGCAAGTGGTATGTCGAAGGGTCGAGGTCTTCGCTCAATGTATCGGTGACCAATACCCGAAGTGCGGGTGCGGTGCCGGTGTTCTGGAACCGTATGCGGTATTCTACAGAGCTCCCTTCTGCTCCTTCATCTTGCGTGAGCCATGCCGGGAACACCTGCATGTCATTCGGATCAAAGGATGCACCTACGAAGGTGCTATAGGTATTCACGTTGCAACAGCAAAGGAGCTTAGCAACGGTGAGAACTCGATCGATACGGTGTGGACCCCTGAACCCAAGGTCACGCTCTCCAATTGCTCGTTCAAAGCGGAGGAGACTCGTGCATCATTCAATTCCGGAACGGCCAAGGAAACCAGCCCAGTGAAGTTCATGACGAGCGAATCCACCGTGTTGGGTATGGCAGGCAGTACGGTGAACGCTGGAGCGAATTCCACGAACACATTCTGCAGTCCGGATGAAAGCTCGGGCAACGTGACCAGTTGCGGTGCATCGTTCACCCACAAGCGTTGCAATGATCCGTTCGCGACGGTTGGAAAGTCGGTAGATGGGAAGCCTTGAACGACCAGACTCTGCAACGTGGGACTTGCGCTGGTCCACGTCAATTCCATGCCTGGATCCATGAATGTTATCCGAAGGTCCAGTAGGCCCTCCAATGATTCCATGCCCGTCAAGTCGCAGGGCGTCCAATCCACGATCAGGTCCCAATCGGTAGGGGTCAAGCTCGCGTTGTCCGTTGGCATATCGCCGTTCACATCCACCAGTCCAGGTGCCCAATTATTCAAGGCATCGCGGAATTGTAGATCCGGAATGAAAACGGTTTGGCCGATCGCCCAAGCCGCGGACAGGAATACAAATAAAGAGGCGAGTGTTCGTTGCATGGTCTGGAGGATCTATTTTGAAAGTAAGACGCAAGAAATCGGCCATGGTGGCTTATGCTCACAAATAACTCAACCACCACCACTGGCGGTTGTTGCTCTTCAGCTTATTGAACCATACGCACGCTGGGTACAACGCGAGTACCACACCGATCCAGACCACATATACTATCGGCAATGAGAAGCCATAGCCTACAAGCCCTTCAGCAAACCAAACGGGAGTATCCAACACCATGCTTTGCCAGCCAAATCCGGTGAGTTGCGCAGCGATCATTGCCAATGCATGGATCAAATAGATATGCAGAATATAATAGAAGAACGGCACACGTCCGAAGACGATCAATGCCGTCGCGGACCAGCCTTTCACCTTTTCAGTTGCAGCTAGAAACAGGATCGCGGGTCCCAAGGTCATCAGAAGATAAAGCAGGCTCGGGGGATACTTTGTGAGGTTCAAGAAAGACAACACGGTAAATGATCCGGAATCTTGGGTCTCCCATGGATGTGGATCACCGTATTCATTTAGAAATCGCAATGCCATGAATAAAAAAGTGATCGCCAGACCCAGGCGGGTCAGCATTCGTGTGCGGACCTCGGAAGTATATCCTTTACCGTAAAGCACCCCGAAGCAGTAACCCAAGGCCATGGTACCGATCCATGGAATTACGGGATAGGCAAAGATCGCGGTGCGACCGATCACCTCCACACGACCACGTTCATGCAGAATATACCACCATACATTCTCGATGTGAATGTTGTCCAAGGCGTTGTGTCCACAAACTAGAACAACTCCGATCAGTCCGACCCAGCGTAGTTGCAAATGCACCAGTGCAGCCATTACCAACATGCTTATCCCAATGGCCCATATGACCTGTAGACCGAAGAATGGAAAGGTCGGGTTGAACATCCAGCCGAAACCGACCAGGAAGCATTCCGCCACGATCAACCAGAGCCCTCTCTTCAGCAGAAAGAGCGACGTTTCCCGGGTACTCTTGCGTTGGTGAATGAACCACGCCGACGTACCAGCTAGGAACACGAAGATCGGAGCACAGTAATGGGTGATCCATCGCGTAAGGAACACCGGAATGGAGGTTTCATCCAGGTCTGTGGGACCATAGAGGAATGCATCCGCATGGAAATAATCGCGCACATGGTCCAATGCCATGATCACCATGACAAGGCCGCGCAACAGATCAATGGAAGTGGAACGCGGGGCAGTGAGGGAAGGTGTCATGTGAGTGCGAACGTACGAATAGTGTTGATCGGCGAAAGTGTTGACCGATAATTTCTGCCGATCGATCCGCACCACCGATCTTAGCACCATGAAGCTCCGCACCACCCTGCCCTTCCTCGCGCTTCTTTTCGCACCCATGATGTACGCTCAAGTGACGCGTGATCCCGATGTTGCCCCTGAGCGATCCATTGAGAAAGGCGCTGATGACCCGAATTCGGTAAACACCATCGTAGAGGTAATGCCTTCTTTCCCCGGCGGGCAAGAAGAGATGTTCAAGTACCTCGGGCAGGAAATAAAGTATCCTGCAAATGCCATTGAAGAGGGCATTCAAGGGGTCGTATACGTCAGCTTTTTGGTGGAGCAAGATGGTTCGATCAATGATGCAATAGTGCTGCGTGGCATTGGCGGTGGTTGCGACGAAGAGGCATTGCGCGTAGTGAATTCCATGCCCAATTGGACACCCGGTAAGCAGGGCGGTAAAGCGGTTCGGGTGAAGTATAATTTGCCGATCCGTTTCACGCTGAGAAAGAGGAAGAAAAAGTAATAGTGGGCGTTCGATAAGACCCAAGTCAAAAGACCAAATTAACAAGACACAAGAGTTCAATTGATCCAGGCGGGATCGTGTCGATCATTCGAAATTCCCATCTTGCCCGCTACTTTAGCCCCATGGCCGAAAAGATCGATATCGAAGCCTCGAAGAACGAGGACGTGAACAAGTTGAAACTCAGTGAGCTCAACAAGCGCCTGCACAAAGCGCATATGGGTGGTGGCGAAAAACGCATTGCCAAACACAAAGCAAGCGGCAAAATGACCGCGCGCGAACGGGTGGATGCCCTGCTGGACAAAGGATCGCCACGGATCGAGATCGGCGCATTGGCCATAGAGATGCACCACGATGACCGCACGCGGCAACCGCCCCTTGGCCGCGCGATCCGCTAATGCTTCCCCCAGTCGCAGCGGATCCATATTCCAACTGGCCCGCTCGCTATCGATGAACACGGGCCGGCCACCCTCGTAAACAATTGGGTTGGCGCTCGCCGAAAACGTGAGGCTGGAGCAAAAGACCTCTTCCC
>JAGNUG010000098.1 GCA_017987115.1 Flavobacteriales bacterium
GGTTGCGATCGATGCACTATCCTCAGCAAGTACGTTCTCTTCTTTTTTGAAGTCCATCATGTTCGTCGCGACGATCACGGTCTGCGGTTGGTATTTCCGTGCAAGGATGGAACCCAACAATTGCACTTCAGACGCACCTGTGCCCCAAGCCCCAGCATTCAGGTAGGCGATATCACCGTAATGCGCAAGAACAGCTTCGGTGTTCAGGTTGTTCAAGGTCATGCTTGAACCCACTGCGAGCACATCCAGTTTTTCAGGAAGGTTCGTTCGGGCGAATGCCAACTTTTCATTCACGGCAATGTTCGGTGTGATCCGCGGCGCAGGTACGTACCGATGTTGTACCACCAGATAAAGCACGGGGATCAACAGGGCGAGTGTTCCCAACTTCAGAATGCGTGCTATGAAGGAGATGATCATACTAAAATTGGAAATAGATGAACTCGCCGCCCGATAGTGGAGCTCCGAGTACGATCACTGCAATAACGCAATAATAAATGGCATGGCGAACAGGCCGCGATCTCAAGTGGTCCAGCTGCAACCCATATTGTTTTTCCCTGGAGATCCATTCCAGCCCCAATGTGATCATGATACCCAACAACGCGAATGCCAACATGCGCTTACTTGCGATCGCAGGTGCGTTGAACACTGAGCGGGATGCGATCGACCCCAGCACATCGAACGCCTGTTGCATGTTCGCGGCGCGGAAGAACACCCACGCGAAACAGGTAATGGCGAACGTGGAGACCATCTGCCAGAACTCTAGCAAAGTGGGTAGCACTCTTCCCTCCGCAACGGTGTTCGTCATCACTCGGTTCTTTCCTAACAACAAGAGCGGTATGAAGAGCAATCCGTTGATCAGGCCCCAGAATACGAAGGTCCAATTGGCGCCATGCCAGAAACCGCTGACCACGAATATGATCAGCACGTTGCGCACGTTCAGTGCTTTGCCCAATCGGCTACCGCCAAGTGGAATGTACACGTAGTCGCGGAACCACGTGCTAAGGCTGATGTGCCACCGCCGCCAGAATTCCGCAATATCACGGCTAAAATAAGGGTATGCGAAGTTGCGCATCAGTTCGAAACCAAAGAGCCGGGCACAGCCGATGGCGATATCGCTGTAACCGCTGAAGTCGCCATAGATCTGGAAAGCGAAGAGGATCGATGCCATGAACAAGGTGGCACCATCATGCATATCATGTGACGCGAAAATGGGGTTCACGATCTCGGCACAATTATCCGCCACAACTACTTTCTTGAACAAGCCCCACAGCATTTGGCGGACGCCGTCGTAAGCCATGGCCTTATCGAATTTGCGCAAGGTGCTGAATTGCGGTAAGAGGTTCACGGCCCGTTCGATCGGCCCGGCCACAAGCTGTGGGAAAAAGCTGACATATGCGGCAAACGCGATCGGCTTGCGCGATGGTTCCAACTGGCGTTTGTACACATCGATCGTGTAGCTCAGCGTCTGGAAGGTATAGAAGCTGATCCCGACCGGTAGGATGATGTTCAACCGCGAGGCCTTGAACTCGGAACCGAACAACGTGAAGGCATCCGTGAAGCTGTCCGTAAAGAAATTGTAATACTTGAAAAAGCCGAGAAAGCCGAGATTAATGGCCAAACTGGTCCAAAGGAGGTACTTCCGTTTTTGTTCATCATCGGTATTTCCAAGCGCAACACCAAGACCGAAGTCGAGCATGGTGCTGAAGGCGATCAGCCCGAGAAAGCGCCAATCCCACCAACCGTAGAACACATAGCTGGCGACCAATACGATCACATTCCGGAGCCGCTGGCTTTTACCGCCTACCCACCAATACAGGAGGAAGACGATCGGCAGGAAGATCGCGAAATCGATCGAATTGAACAGCATAGGGTCGCCGTTTTACGGGGCGTAATGTTCCTTGGTTTCAGGGTTCCTGTTCCGCGGTACCACGGTGCATAGGACCTTGCACAAGGTTCCCATTGCGCGTTGTGGGGCATAGCACGGCATGGTCACAAAACTATTTTCCTTAGCGCTCGTGTTGCGGGGCATCGATGGGTATGGTGAACAGTCAGATGTGGAGTACCCGATCGGAACGCTTCATTCCGGGAACCATGCCGATACCGCTCTAGGTGGATACTGATCGAAATGTTGGCCAAAAGCGTGCATATATCACCGGATCTTACGAACTTGGCGGACATGTCCGAAGAAAAGAAGACCGTTCGCATACTGGTAGGAGACCCATTGGAGCTTATAGCAGATGGTCTTCGTGCCCGTTTAGCTGAGTACCCGCAGTTCCAAGTGGTCGGTTTCGCCAATAATGGCAAGGACGTCCTCGCGTTCATCAAGAGTAACCAGGTCGACCTTATTCTGCTGGAGGTTTCGCTCCCGGTCATGGATGGCATCGACACCATGCGGGCTATCAAGAAGAAGCATCCCGGTATCAAGGTCATTGCGCATTCCCAGCTCACCGAGGTGGAGTACATCAACAGCATGTTCATAGAAGGTGCGTTGGGCTATTTGACCAAAGATGGGACCAAGGAGGACCTGATGAAAGCCATTCAGACCGTAATGAAGAATGAGCAATACGTTTGCGAAGCGGCAAAGGAGAGTATGGCGAAGGGCTACTCCTTTACGGAGAAGAACCCGGATGGGGAATATATAGGACTCACCTCGCGTGAACGAGAGGTCATAAAGATGATCGCCCTGGAACGGACCAATGGCGAGATCGCAGCAGCGCTCTTCATTAGCGAGGATACCGTAAAGACGCACCGCAAGCACTTGATGCTGAAGTTGAATGTGCGCAGTGCAGCAGGCATTGTAAAGTATGCGATGGACCGCCGTTGGGTGTGATCGGTAGCACTTTCTTTCCAGTAGGTTGAAGCGAGTTTCCCCATATGTGGGTATTGTGGGCGGCGGCATGGGGACGGACATTTGTATCGTCACTATCACACACACTCCCCACAATGAAAAAGCAAGCCTCCAACCTCTTCCTCTCCGCCCTCCTAACAGGTCTTTTCGCTTTGATCGGCCTTGGCCTCTTCGCTGCTCCCGGCAACGAGACCACCACGGATAAGCTTGTGCTAACAGGATGGTTGCACATGGATACCTTGAATGCACAGGACGTGGTTCTTGCTGTTGAGTTGGGAGACTCCGAGTGCATGTTCGCCAAGGTGCAGCCGAACGGTCATTTCGAATTCCACGTACCTGTGAACGTAAAAGCCCGGTTGATCTTCTACAAGCCCGGCTTCATCACCAAGTCCGTGGATGTGGATACCCGCAATGCTTTGAACACGAAAGACGCGCAGAAAGCCAACCACAAAGTGGATTTCGATGTGGTACTTGAAGCCAACGAAACCAACCGCGGACTTGAATACGCTGGTCCTGTGGGAACCATCACCTTCCTGAATGGTTCAGGTCTGATGAAAGTGAAACATGATCGCAAGATGGTTCCGGTAGAGACCTTGGCAGTGGTAGGAGAATAAGAACAGCGATCGAACGAAGATGAAAGCCCCTCGCCAATTGGCAGGGGGCTTTGCTTTTATGGCCAGGTCAGTTCGCAGTATTTAGAAGCCGAGACTTTGCGGTGGTTAAGTGAATCGAGACGAAGACCTTACGCAGGTTTAAGCGACAGCCTTGCGTTTGGATGTGCTCAACACACCGGGCAATGCCGACACGTCCGCCTTGGCCATTTGTGATAGGGCGGCGAGCATGAATCCTCTGAGTGACAAATGTTCATCCAACTTGGGCCAATGCACGCCGGAGCCGTCGGGCAATAATTCCCATTTATCCAAGTCGGCTTGCTTGCCTTTAGCCAAGCGCTTGAAAGTGCTCAACGGAAAATTGAACGCACCTCCTTTATTCATGAAAATGATCAATGCGCCAGCATCGCGATTAGCGATGACCTGCTTAATGGACAAGCCACCTTGGCGGATCAATGCGCTAACCGGATCTTGTGGAAGGGTTTGTTTTTTCATTGTTGAAAGTGTTTGTCCCACGCTTTTTTGATCTTATCCGTATGCTTCTTAACCAATTCCTCTGCACGTTTCAACTCCTTTATTTTGAACCGCCCGTTGGTATCTGCCAACTCCACGTCCGGCTCTAACCAGTACTTGGCCATGCCATCGCCTCTCCATACGTGTACATGTCGTGGTTCGGTTCCCTCATTGCTGTAAAAGAAGAATGAATAACCCTCAATGTTCGGGTTCAACGCTTTGGGCATCCGATCGTATCTTTCCCAAAGGTAAGGTAGGCAGCTTACATCACTCCACGACCCAGATCCTCTTTCAAAGGATTCCTTATTGTAAACTTAGCTCGCGGGGTGTCGAAGCGAAGGCCATGTGGTGGTTTAGGATCACCTTCCTGAATGGTTCCGACCTGATGAAAGTGAAGCACGATCATAAGATGGTACCCGTAGAGACCTTAGCCTTGGCAGGAGAATAAGAACAGAATAAGTAGTTACCAGAAGGCCCCGGTATTTGCCGGGGCCTTTCTCGTATTCTGTTTGTAAATAGCTTACTTGAAAGCCGCCAACCCCGTTACCTCCATACCGGTGATCAACAAGTGGATATCGTGCGTACCCTCATAGGTAACAACGCTTTCCAAGTTCATCATGTGGCGCATGATCGGGTATTCGTTGGTGATGCCCATGCCGCCAAGGATCTGGCGTGCTTCGCGAGCGATGGTCAGGGCCAACATCACGTTATTGCGTTTTGCCATGCTGATCTGTGCGGTGGTCGCACGGCCTTCGTTCCGCAATACACCCAAGCGCCATGTAAGCAACTGGGCTTTGGTGATCTCGGTGATCATCTCGGCCAGTTTCTTTTGGGTCAGTTGGAACTGACCGATCGGCTTTCCGAACTGGATCCGCTGTTGGCTGTAACGCAATGCGGTATCATAGCATTCCATGGCTACACCGAGTGTTCCCCAAGCAATGCCGTAACGGGCGCTATCCAAACAACCAAGCGGCGCACCAAGACCGCTTTTGTTCGGGAGCAGATTGGCCTTGGGTACTTTAACGTTATCGAAGACCAACTCACCCGTAGGGCTGGCACGAAGGCTCAATTTCCCATGAGTGGTGGGTGTGGTAAATCCTTCCATGCCGCGTTCCACGAGCAATCCATGGATCCGGCCTTCCGTATTCTCTGCCTTTGCCCATACCACGGCCACATCGGCCAGCGGACTGTTGCTGATCCACATCTTCGCACCATTCAACAGGTAATGGTCGCCTTTGTCCTGGAAGGTGGTGACCATGCCGCCGGGGTTGCTGCCATGGTCGGGCTCGGTAAGACCAAAGCAACCAATTTTTTTGCCTGCGGCCAGATCTGGCAGCCACTTCATTTTCTGTTCCTCGCTGCCGTATTTCCAGATCGGGTACATCACCAAGCTGCCTTGCACGCTGCACAAGCTGCGCAGACCGCTATCGCAGCGCTCGATCTCCTGCATGATCAATCCATAGCTGATCTGGTCCAGACCCATGCCGCCGTATTCCACAGGCACCATAGGGCCGAATGCGCCGATCTCAGCCAATCCAGGAATGATCTCAGGATGGAATTCAGCTTTTTCGAACGCCTCCTCAATGATCGGCTTCAGGTGCTTGCTGATGTGCTTGCGCGCCGTATCACGGATCAATTTATGCTCTTCCGTAAGCAGTTCATCGACCAGGTAATGATCGTGTGCTTGGAACAGGTCGGTTGCGCTTTTTGGTGTGGCTTTGGATGAAGTTGTGGCAGTGCTCATGGTATCGGTAAATGGGTTCTTGCCTGTTTAAGAACGCGATGTTCGCGGCAAGAAGGGGCAAAATTACGCACCCTGTGGGCGGTACGGGTCACGCATCTACTTTTGTACCTGAATGGAACCCGTCAATGCCCTTGATCATCTGCGCTTGGTGGACCCCATGAGTGCATGGTGGGTGGCGGTGGTAGTGCTGGTGGTATTGATCATTATTGCGATCACCAATGTGAGTTCACCCCGGAAATGGCGGTTACTTGGGCAGGCCTTGTTCCAGATGCGGTTGGGTAAACAGGCGTTACGGGAGGAGATCGACCTGCAGGACCGGACCTTGCTGGGTCTGCTTATCTGCTCCGTGCTGGTCATGGGTTTGTTCGCATGGCAGGTGTTCGTTTATTTGGGGATCCCCGGGTCTCCGGGTTATCTTCCATGGGTCTTTCTAATTGCTGCCGTGGTGTTCATCCAGAGCTTGGTATTGCGTGTTGCAGCAATGATCCTGCGTGTGGATAACGGTCTGGGAGAACATCTCTATTCCGGTCTGTTGGTATTCATTTTGGCCGGGTTGGTCCTGCTACCGTTGGCCGTACTCATTGCCTACCGTCCGGAATGGCGTTATGAGCTCTTGGTGGCCGGTGGCGTGGTCACCGTATTGCTTCTGCTTTTCCGATGGTTGCGTGGCGTTTGGATCGGAATCGGTGAGGGGGTGCCGGTCCGTTACATAATTATTTACCTTTGCGCCACCGAAATACTACCATTACTGCTATTGGTCGATGCATTACGAAGACCAATTCCTACCCTGATCAACCTCTAAGTTCAAGGCCTTGAAGATCAAGACCATTCTCGTATCACAACCTGCTCCAACAGACGAAAAGTCGCCTTACCACGAGCTTGCAAGCAAGTACGGGCTGAAGATCGATTTTCGTCCGTTCATCAAAGTGGAGTCCGTAGATGGCCAAACATTCCGTCAGGAACGGATAAGTATTTTGGACCATACGGCGATCGTGCTTACCAGCAGGAATGCGGTGGATCATTTCTTCCGGATGGCCAAGGAGCTGCGGCTCACCATTCCGGAGACAATGAAGTATTTCTGCGTGAGCGAAAGTGTCGCTTATTACGTGCAGAAGTACATTGTCTATCGCAAACGAAAGGTCTTCATCGGAAAGCAAACGTTCAGTGATCTGATCGACGTGATCAAGAAACACAAGAACGAGAAATACCTTGTGCCGAGCAGCGATATCCAGAAGAGCGAGATCCCTGCACTGCTCAACAAAGCGAATGTGAAATACACGAATGCGGTATTCTATCGTACGGTAGCGAGCGATCTGAGCGACCTGAAGAATTTGAAGTACGATATGTTGGTGTTCTTCAGTCCCGGTGGTATTGAAAGTCTGGTGAAGAACTTTCCGAAGTTCAAACAAGGAACCACATTGATCGCCTGCTTTGGTTCCACCACGTCGAAAACCGCGCGTGACAATGGCCTGCGGTTGGATATTGAAGCGCCGTTGCCGGAAGCTCCAAGCATGACCGGTGCGATAGAGCTCTACATAAAGCGGGAAAGCAAAAAGAAGAAGTAGGCTTTGTCGGAACGCTACGTCCGAGGTGATACTTTTTCAGTGGTAAATGAGTGACCACTCTTGAAATGGCGACCTTCCGCAAACATGAACACCTCTGCCGACGTTTGTTGATCCAAGAGGTCTTTACCACCGGTCGCACAGTTCACGATCATCCGTTCAAACTGGTCGGGAAGCAGTTGGCCTTGCCCACCGTGGCACCGGCCCAGGTAGCATTCTCGGTACCGAAAAGAGGGATGAAGCGGGCCGTGGACCGGAACAGGGTAAAACGCTTAATGCGCGAAGCCTACCGAAAGAATAAGCCCGAACTGTATGAACGGATCGGCAAAGGGTTACAATATGCTTGGCTGTTCGTTTATCAAGGAAAAGCCGGAATTACCTATTCCGAAGTGGAGCTGAAAATATCCCGGACGTTGGAACGTTGGATGAAAGAACATGGGTAAACTTTTATCATGGCCCTTGATCGCGTTGGTAAAGATGTATCAGTACCTCATCTCACCTTTACTGCCCGGCGCATGCCGCTATTCACCTTCGTGTTCGGAGTACGGCCTACAAGCCTTGCGCAAACATGGAGCGTTCCGCGGTGGTTGGCTTACGCTCAAACGCTTCTTATCTTGCAACCCATGGGGCGGTCATGGCCATGACCCTGTCCCGGAAAAATCCCATCAACATGGATAAGAGAACAACGACCGCAAAATGGAAACTCTGGCTTTTGGGCGGAGCTATTGTTGGCGGAGGCGCCTTCACCATATCAGCTGGGGACAGCTACTTCGAGATCAGTAAGAACTTGGAGATCTTCACTGAGCTCTACAAGGAGCTCAATATCTATTACGTGGACGATACGGAACCGGGCCAGTTGATGAAGACCGGCATCGATGCGATGTTGGCATCGTTGGATCCGTACACGCAATACATCGCCGAAAGCGATATGGAGGATTACCGCTTCATGACCACGGGCCAATACGGTGGTGTTGGTGCGTTGATCAAGCGAAAGGATGAACGCGTATTCTTCAGCGAACCATATGAAGGATACCCGGCCATGAAAGCAGGTGTTTGGGCCGGTGATGAGATAATGGAAGTGGATGACCAGAAGATCCCGGGCCTGTCAACGGAAGAAGTAAGTAAACTGTTGAAAGGCCAGGCCGGGTCTGCGGTGAAGGTGGTAATACAACGGCAAGGATCCGAGCCGGAAACCTATACGTTGATGCGGGAAGAGATCAAGATCCCGGATGTGCCTTTCAAAGGCATGATCGATCCATCAGGCGGTGTTGGTTATTTGAAACTGAACAGTTTTACTCAGACCGCAAGTCAGGAAGTCCGTAACGCGGTGAAGGAATTGAAGGATCAGGGTGCTACCAAGATCGTGCTGGACCTTCGAGGAAATGGTGGTGGTCTGCTTCGCGAAGCAGTGAACATCGTGAACCTGTTCGTGCCGAAGAACCAATTGGTGGTAGAGACGAAAGGCAAGATCCCGGAATGGGATAAGACTTACAAAACATTGAGCGAACCGTTGGATGCGGAGATCCCGTTGGTGATCCTTGTGGATGGACAGAGTGCTAGTGCGAGTGAGATCGTAAGCGGAGCGTTCCAGGATCTGGATCGTGCCACCGTGATCGGTGAGCGTACTTACGGCAAAGGCCTTGTGCAACAAACGCGAGACCTCTATTACAACAGCAAGTTGAAAGTGACCGTGGCCAAGTATTACATCCCCAGCGGCCGATGCATCCAGAAGTTGGACTACGCGCACCGGGATAGTACCGGCCATGCGATCCTGTTCAAAGAAGATTCCATCGCGGAATTCAAGACACGCAACGGAAGACCTGTTTTCGATGGTCGCGGCGTGTTCCCTGATGTGGAAGTGGAGGACCCCGAGCTGGCAAAAGTGGTTGGTGGATTGTACAACAAGGACCTGTTCTTCGACTTCGCCACGAATTACCGCTTGGCGCATGCTGAGATCGCTGACCCCGAGAAATTCGTGGTGAGCGATGAATTGTATCAGCAGTTCGTTGATTTCGTAAAAGACAAGGAGTTCGATTACGACACGGAGACCATGGAAGCATTGTTGGTACTTGAAGAAAAGGCCAAGAAGGAACGGTACTACGATCACGCCAAGGAACAGCTGGATGCGTTGCGCGCTGAACTACGCCCGGACCGTTCCGAGGAACTGATGCGCTTCCGCAGTGACATAGAAGAGGTCCTGAAAAGCGAATTGGTAGCGCGTTATTATTTCCAAACAGGACGAGCGAAAGCCTCCATGGCGAGCGATCCATACATCCTGAAAGCCATTGAAGTGCTCAACAACGGCGAGTACAAGACCATATTGGCCGGTACCGGAACGAACAGCGGGAAATAAAAGCACGTTGTTGCCATTCGAAAGTGCCCGACCCCATGGGTGACATGTATGCGCAATAGATCCATTTTTCGCACAATACATGTAGGGGCACTTTGCCTATGCGCCATTTTTCTTCCTTGGAGCACTGCGATCCTGAGCATGGCGCAGATGCTCCTTGCGCTGAATTGGTTCGTTGATGGGTTCGTGAACAAAGATCTCTGTACGCGGTTGCGCAAGGGCTTCACCAGTAGGACCTCACTGGTGTTCATCTCGTTCTTCGCCCTTCATGTAATCGGGCTGCTTTGGACCTCTCCGGAAGGAATGACCTGGGGCCTGGATCTTGGCCGGATCCTGTTCCCCGTTGTCGTGTTCAGCGTGATCCTTTCCGGGTCCGAAAGACTTACGCAGAACGAACTACGTATCATCCTGTTGTTCGGCGCGTGGAGTGTGGTTGCTAGCACGATCATTTGTTTCATCGCGTTCGTTCCGAGCGGTGATGGTTACCGTGAGTTCTCGATCTTCATCAGCCACATTCGGCTTTCGCTTTTGCTGTGCTTCGCGATCGTTGTCTTCTTTCATTTCCGGGCGCGAACATGGATCATGGTCGCGCAGATCATCGCATCGTTGTGGGCGCTCTACGTCATCAATCGGCTGGGGAGCATTCAAGGGTTCATGATCCTGTTCGCATTGGGCGGCTTGTTGCTTTGGCGTTGGCTTGGTCGGGTACGTCCACTGCTGCGGTATGCGATACGCTTCGTGTTGATCGCTGTTCCGCTCGGCTTGTTGTTCTGGGTCGGAAGCACGGTAACGAAGAGCTACTCACTTCCGGATCCAGCCGCAATGGGAGCAGGTGAATTCACGGTCGGCGGTGAAGCGTATACCTATGATGCAACCAATCCGCAGAAGGAGAACGGCGTCTATGTATGGTCATACATTGCATGGGCAGAGTTGGATAGAACGTGGAAGACCAGAAGCCGATTGGGGCTTGCCGACATGGATGATAGCGGCCACATTCTATATGGAACATTGTTCCGATATCTAAGTTCCAAAGGCCTGCACAAGGACAGTATCGCGGTTATGAGCCTTACTGCAAGTGAAGTTGAAGCGATAGAACGTGGCGTTACACATACAGGCAATGGAAGCAAACTGGAGCAACGTTTCTCGGAGGTAGTAATGGAGCTAGGTCAGTACAAAGCGTATGGGAATGCGGACGGCCATTCCGTTGCCATGCGACTTGAATTCTGGAAGGCGGGATCAGCCATTGCAAAAGCAAATTGGTTGATCGGAGTTGGCACAGGTGATACGCAAATAGTTTTCGACGAATACTACGAGGCCATCAATACCACGCTTGCTGATGAATGGAGGCTCCGAGCACACAACGAATACCTCACGTTGCTCATTAGCTTCGGTATTCTGGGTCTGTTGTGGTCACTGTTCAGTTGGTGGTGGCCGGCGTATGCGAACGGAGCATGGCGCGATCCATTGTTCATTGCTTGGGCGGTGATCTTCGGGATCAGTTGCTTAACGGACGATACAATAGAGACCCAGGCCGGTGCAACCTTTTTCGCACTGTACTACGCGTTACTGGTCTTGGCTGCTCCGGAACGCGCTACTCTGCGGTCAACACCTTGAGTACTTCGGAAGGCAAGATTGCGTGAACTTGCGTTTTGACATCAAGATCCTTCGCGGTTTCATTCACCAGCACGTGAACATCCTTACCGATCGGCGACCACCTTCCCGGGTGCATTGGACGTTGCGTTGGATAAAGGCCAATGGCTTTCACGCCAGAGGCCGCAGCAATATGTAACGGTCCTGTGCTGGCAGCGATCAAGGCATGCCCAGCGCCGATCAAGGCGATCAATTGATCGAGGTCCAGTTTTCCGCCGGTGTCTGTAACATGCGGCAAATGCAAGGGAAGCCCAGTGCGGTATTCGTTGGCTTCGCTTGCGGTTCCTGTAATGAGCACGTGATACACTTCAGGGTCCAATAGCTCGATCAGTTCCGTGAAGCGATCAAGCCCCCATTCCGCAGCACTGCCTTTTGAACGTGGGTGCAGGATCACACACTTTCTATCGCTTCGCACTAGATCGGATACCGCACTGTCCGGAGCGGCTTTTCTGAAACCGGTGAGTGCTGTTAGTTCAGGAATGCTTGGCAATGCAGTGATCCCGAACGGAGCGAGTAGTTTTACGTTCAGTTGCGCTTCGTGCAGATCACTGTTCTTTCGGCTGAAGGAAACGCGTTCATTCGCAGTGAACCAATGCCACCACCGATGGCTGGTGCCGATACGGATCGGTAGTGCTGCTTTCTTCGCCCATTGCGCTACACGTTGTTCAGGGAAGACATGGACGATGGCATCCGCATTGATCTCACGGAGTTTCGCAATTGGATCAGAAGTCCCGCTTGCTTCGAGTTCTTCCATGGTAAGGATGGAATCGACATGCACACAACAACGAAGAACAGGTGCTGTATAGCTACGTCCCAAGAACGTTAGATGAACACCCGGGAATCGCTGTTTCAATAGGCCGGCCAACGGCAACGTCAACATCACGTCACCAATGCTGTCCGTACGACTTAAAATAATACGTTCAGGAGATCGTTCCACCGCGGTTCAATTGGGATAGTTTGGAATACTTCAGATACACAGCTTGCGCGGAAAGTGTTGCTATCTTCCAACCGGCCCATCCATCCAGAAAACCAAGTTGAAAGAGGTAACCCTGAATGAACTTGGCGACCGGTGAACCCCATCGTTTTACAACACCTGCCTTGCGGCCATTCTCGAACATGCTTTGAGCATGCAAGGTGCTGTAGCGCTGTATCCTGTTCTGATGGTCCGCGATCGTGTGATACGAGTAATGCAAGAGATCACCACGAAGCCGTACCTCGTTCATCCCTTTCGGTAGGACCAAGGTTTCATGAACATGCGCGCCTTTCCATTGCGAATCTTTTTTCGGGAACAAACGCACTTTCGCATCGGGGTACCAACCGCCGTGTTTTACCCAATGCCCGCAGTAGTTGGTGTAGCGGCTCACGCTGTAGACCGCATCCAACTGTTTTTCCTTCAACTGCAGGAGCGACGCTTTCAATTCAGGTGAAAGCGCTTCATCCGCATCCATGGAAAGGATGTAGGAATTCTTAGCCAAGCTGTTCGCGAAGTTCTTTTGATCGCTATAGTTGGTCCATTTGCGAACATGAATAATAGCACCAAGATCCCTGGCCAGCTCACGTGTTCCATCATCGCTTTCGGCATCGACCACGATCACTTCATCTGCAACGCCGACCAGCGATGCAATACACCGTTGGATATTCCGCGCTTCGTTGCGGGTTATGATCACTGCGGATAGCGTTGTCATGTGTGGCCAAAGATATCCTGCTTCGCTGGGGAAGTGCTGAAAATTGAAATGGGGACCGAAGCCCCCATTTCAAGTGCAATGAACACCTGTATTAATGGACGACAATGAACTTACCACGTGCCACCTCGGATTCTGAATTGCCAATGCGGTAGGCATAGGTGCCATTGTCGAATGAAGCAGTTCGGATCACATTACGACCTGCACGAATTAGTTGGTCAGCCACTTTTCTCCCGCTTGCATCGTGCATGCTTATGGTCAGGTTCTTTATGGCCAGCTCGCCGTTAAGTTCGAAAATGACCTCATTATCCGCGGGGTCAGGGAATACATTGATAGTGGTGCCATTTGCGATCTGATCAATTCCGACGTTGCCCATCAATAACACACAATAATCCTCTACTTCGCCATACTCGAATGTTGCTTCACACCCGCTTGGGATCGCTTCTTGATACTGCATGATAACACGCAAGCGAACTATCCCGGGAACTGCT
>JAGNUG010000014.1 GCA_017987115.1 Flavobacteriales bacterium
ATACTGTAGTTCTTCCACCTTCAAGCCGATGATGTCCATGACTGATATCGCTTGTCGCTTGCTCAGATCAACAAGCTTTGGCATATTGATCATTTTGGCCTGGCTCGCATTCAAAACCAAGTAGATCTTACGCCCCGGTTTTACGTCCAAACCTGCAGCTGGATCCTGATCCACAACACTTCCTTTCGGCACATCATCCGTATAGATCGAATCGATGACCGCACCCGTTAGATCCCTCTCAGCCAGCATTTTCTGAGCTTCCTCGAAAAATAGCCCCTTCATATCCGGAACCCGTCTAGCATCATTGTGTTTTGTATAATTCCGAAGCCAGAGCCAGCCACCGAACAGGATGATACCTACTGCGATGAGCGGTAAGAAAATTTTGAATAGTGAATTCCGGAACATGACCAACCTAACCTACCAGCGCAGTATCAGGTCTGCGCAATAAGGCGGCTAAGATAGTTGCGTGGCCTTTGCTCGTCATTCACAACCACACGTTGACACTTCTTCGTTGCGTTATGCACTAGGGCCTGTTCGGAACCAACCTTTGCTCCAACTAGTTATCCATGGCACCCATACCACTTCCATTCATAGCCATAGTACGTGGCGGATACACTGGCGAGTCAGTGATCAGTCTACAAAGCGCTGCAACCATGATGAATGCCCTGGACCGCACAAAATACGACGCTGCCTATGTTACCCTTGATCGCACGAAGTGGATCTGTGAAAGGGCCGATGGAGGCGTTCTGAACTTTGATCGTGGAACATTCTCCGCTGATCGTGGGAATGGCTTGGAACGGTTCGATGGGGCACTAATTGCGATACATGGAACGCCTGGAGAGGACGGGAAACTACAAGGCTATTTGGACATAATGGGTGTTCCGTACCAGACTGGCGGTGTGTTGTGCATGGCACTGACCATGAGCAAGTTCAGCACTACGGGGCTTTTAAGGCAATTCGGGTTTCCGGTTGCTGCATCCTTTCTTATCCAGGACCGGAATACAGAAACGCAAGAGCGAATTCTTAAGGAAATTGGCCTTCCTTGTTTCGTAAAGCCTGATAATAGTGGTAGTAGTCTTGGCATTAGCAAGGTGAAGACCAAAGCCGAATTGGCGCCTGCATTGGATCTGGCATTTGCCGAGGACAGTGCTGTATTATGTGAAGCAATGGTCACGGGCCGTGAACTGACCTGTGGCGTGGTCCGGTTAAAGGGAGAAGTAATAGCGTTGCCGATCTGCGAGATCAAGACCAGTCGCGATTTCTTTGATTATGAGGCAAAATATCACGCGGCCGATACGCAAGAGATAGTGCCAGCAGACATTCCTGACGCTATAACCCGAACCATCCAGGATAGATCCTCAGCGATCTATGAGGCCTTGAACTGTAAAGGAATGGTGCGGGTCGATCATTTTTGGACGGGAACCGAAGTTGTCACGATCGAGGTGAATACAACTCCCGGTTTCAGCCCGGCAAGTATTTTCCCGAAGATGATCCGTGCGGCAGGACTAAGTGTCAAAGAGGTTGTGAACGAGATCGTTGCAGAACTGATCGGTTGAGCTTTCCATCACGCTGAAGAGACCCGGTTTACCGTCCTTGTTCTTGAAGAAAACGGACCAACTTCCATACGGCATTGCCTCTATGGCTTATGGCATTCTTCTGTTTGGACTCGAGCTCAGCAAATGTAAGGTCGCTCATTTCAGGCAGGAAGATCGGATCATATCCGAATCCCGAATTGCCTCGTGCCGCTTCCGTAATGTTGCCTTTTACCTCGCCTACGAATTCGTACTCACCGACTTTGCTGACCAGCGCCATTACCGTTCGGAACCGGGCAGAACGATCTGCATTGCCTTCAAGTTCCTGAAGCAGTTTGGTCATGTTCGCCATAGGCTCCTTCGATCCACCTGCATAACGCGCCGAAAACACACCCGGTGCACCGCCAAGGGCATTCACCTCCAACCCGGTGTCATCGGCTATACAAGTCAACCCGGTTCGTTCAAATGCAAACCGCGCTTTCTGTAAAGCGTTCTCTTCCAATGTTCTACCTGTTTCAGGCAAGTCCGTCGGCAACCCTACATCCGTAAGCATCAACAGCTTGAAGGAAGCGGGAAGTAGCTCCTTCAGTTCAACAAGCTTTCCGGGATTTCCCGTGCAGAGCAACAATTCGGTCATGGCACGAAGATGAGGATCCAGAACGATCAGTGGCAAATAGTATAAGGCTGATCCACCTTGATAGTGTGCTGATCATTTATGAAAACGCAGCAGCCAGCCTCCTTTTTCAAGGTAGAGGTATTCAGATGAATGAGCATTGAATTCACTTGCCCAAAGCTCCGCCGTACGTCGTTCATCTTCACGGCCACCATCATCAAGGAACACACTGGTATTCGCACTGAAATATTTTGCAAGCAACGGAACTGCGGGATAACGGGCCATAGGACGTATCGTATCCGGAGGACCATCGACCAATACCATGTCTATGGTTCCGGACAATTGAAGCTTAGAAAGATCATACCATTCGAACTGTTTTCCCATGCACTCTTGCATGACCAAAGGCGCCAGTACAACCGTTGCACGATCCGACAGACCGTGTGAAGCGATGTTCTTTCGCGTACGTTCGGCATAGTCCGCGTCGTGCTCAAGCGCGATAACATGTCCTTTGCCCAACCGCTTCATTGCGTATGCAATAACTATGGTCGATGTTCCACTACTGGCTTCAAGGACCAATTGAGGTTGTTCTGCCAGAACATGACCGTAAACCGTACGTAGGAGATCAGGCGAAGCGGCCCACCCTCGCGTGGGAGGCAACGGGATCAATGGATCGACGGCCCACGTGAGTCCTAGAACGGACTCGATCTGCGAATACTGAGCGCGACTTTCTTCAAGGGTCCGCACGAACAGGCCCAATTGGTAGTGCCGTGACTCAACCACCAAGTAGGCGATAAACATGCCTATCAGAACAGGTGGTAGGATCAATGCCCAATTCCCAAACCAAAAGAATAGCAATGTGCTAAAAACAAGCACCATGATCGGTACCAGAACAACGATCGACACCTGTTTGGACGTAAGCTTTCTCTCCATGCGAATGTTGAACCCGGTGCCTAATGTAGAATTTCCTTTCCGGCATGGATCAGATCAGCAGTAAATGGTAGATCCCTGAAGTTCAAATGCTGTGCTATTGCTCAATCCAAATTCGGCATCACATCGAACGCCGGAACCATCTGTGCCCTGATCGACCCACGTCCTGTCGTTGGTAATTCCGGGAAACTTCACAAAGACAAGGCCACCTTTCAACTTTCTTAGCGTCCTTGTTATCAAATACCGTTATGAACCGTCGTTATCGTTCACCATAACGTTGACAAAAGGGCCAACCTCTACAATAAATGTCCTCAGTTAAAAGGATCTTCAATTCCATTTATCACGCTATTCCATTAAAACAGGCACTTTTCAGCCCATTAAGGTCTCTTGGAATTGTACCTGAAAGGATATTCAAGCACCTACATTTCAAAGGTGATTTTACCGTTAGGATCGATCACGAAGCGAGCTTCAGGATCAGACATTATGGCTATGTGATCGAGAATGAACTGTTCTGGAAGGGTGTTGAAGGTTGGGAACCAATATCCATCAAGATCTGGATGATGTTGAGCAGGTCTTCCAGCGTGGTCTTGGATATTGGAGCGAATACAGGCGTCTTTGCGTTAATAGCAGATGCCGTATCTCCAAATGCTCTGGTTGTTGCAGTAGAACCAGTTGAACGCATTTTTCGCAAACTGAAAACGAATGTCGAATTGAACAATAATAGGATCAAGCCTCTCCTGGCAATTGTTACCGACCATACTGGTCAAGCAACCATATACGATCAACCATATCAAGAACATGTGTATTCCGTTTCTGCGGAACGGGATTGGAACACCTACAATGCCAATCTGATACCGATCGAACTGGATTCGTTCACGGTGACTGACATTCTGAAGAAATTCGGTCAGCGGTCAGTAGATCTGCTGAAGATCGATGTCGAGACGCACGAACCGGCTGTGCTACGTGGTTTCGCTGATCTCATCCGAAAAGATCGACCCTCAATGCTGCTCGAGGTATTGAACGAGAAAGTAGCATCTGAGGTGTCAGCGATCATCAGCGGTATCGATTATGTATACTTTACTATTGACGACGTGACCTGGCCACCTCGACAAGTCGCCACATTAGCGAAGAGCGAGCACTTGAACTTCCTGATATGCACACCTGAAATTGCTCGATCGATCGGATTGATGCATCCGGTCAGGACCAGTTGATCGTTCGGAGCATTAGAGCGACCTTTACCACCGCCCACAAAGACAGTATGCCTACCCCCAAGAAGAAGCGAACCATTTTCCTCTACTCCCTTGAACCTTGGGGCGATATGTGGTATTCCAAGCACCACTATGCGGCTTCCTTGGCAAAGAACAATAAAGTATTCTTTGTTAGCCTTCCTGAACGGTGGCAATGGAGCGATCTCTTTTCCTTCAAAGTGAAGGTACGCAAAGTAAACGAAGGGTTGAGTGTTGTTGAATACAGGAACAACCTCCCCCTGAGATTCTTGCCTAACTGGCTTGCAGACAGGGTGACACGTTTGAATGCATTGAAGATCAAAAAAATCGTACCTGATGGGGAGGTCATTCATTGGAGCTTTCACCCCACACGGGTGCTGGAGCATGAAACGCTTCGAAATGCAAATGCCCGAGTGATCTATCACGTGGTAGATCCTTACCAGAGCTTGCGGAACGATAGTTCATTCGCAAAACGATCGGACCTGGTCGTTGCCATCAATCCATGGTATCTGAATTATTATCGGAAACTGAATTCGAACTGTTTATTGTTCCCACATGGGGTCCGTGCGGAAGATCGTATACATCAAAAACCTGAGAACAGTCTTACCGATCAGTGGGGAAAGTATGCGATCCTTGCAACGGGATTGAGCCACTTCGTGAAGTACGAACTTGTAATAAAGTGTGCTAAGCGTTATCCTGATCTTCGATTCCTGATCTTGGGTCAGCGGTTCCCACTCGAACGGCATCATGAGGAAATGCGTGATCAGCTTTTTGCGTTGCCTAACGTAACCTATCTCGGTGTAAAGCATCCGAGTGAATTGAAGGAACTCGTGCATGGCGCTGCTGTTGGGTTGCTGACCTACGAGTTGGAACCAACTTCATCAGTTCCGCTGACCGCAGGTAGAACTCCATTAAAGGTATTGACCTACCTCGCTCAACATTGCCCGGTTGTATCTACCAATAACAGTTACATCATTCCGTTGGAGAATAAGGGGCATTTCAAAGCGGAAACTGAGGAACACTTCGTGGACCTGATCGGAGAGGTCCTGGACGGTAGCCGAAAATTGGATCGTGTAGCGGTCGACAACTACCTCGACTCGGTGGATTACAATAAACTCATAGATGGGATCCTTACTGAGTTATCCCATGTGATCGAACGAAGTGAGTCAGAAAAGTCCACAACAACCGTACAACGAAGTTCGGATAATGAAACAGCTTCATTGGATACCCGCACGCTGGTGCCAAAGCATAGCCCGATCTTGATCGTTTCAAATGAAGGGTGGGATGGTCCACGATACAGCAAGCACCGCTATGCTATTGCCCTGAATGCACTCCGTATGGTCTATTTCATCGACCCTTCGGACCATTGGAGGCCTTCGCATCTATTAATGCCTAGTGTTAAGAAACGGGTAACTCCGGAAGGCATAAGTATTCTCTCCTACAAGAATGCAATTCCGCTTCTTGGAGGCACCCTAGGGCCGTTGAACGACTGGATCATTTCCCGACGGATCCGGAGATATTTGAAACGAGAAGAAGAGCATGATCCTATTTTTTGGTCCTTTGACCCGAGTAGGTTATCGGCACCGGATCATCTTGGTGCCTATATATCCATTTATCATTGTGCCGATGACCATGCTTTCAAATGGCGTGGAGAACGGATCCTGGCGAAGGACTGTGATCACGTATTCTGTATTGCCCGTGACCTGATGCCCCGTTTCAAAAAATACAATACTTCGGTCCATCACGTTCCTCATGGCCTTGCCGAGAGCGACATTGCGCCAGGTCCGTTCCATGAACATTCGGAATCTTACGAAAAAGGCTATGGACTATACATCGGCAATATCAATGATCGGCACGACTTCGTTCTGTGGGAGAAATTGATCAAAGCCCATTCCGATGTTACATGGATGATCGTTGGGCCA
This sequence comes from Flavobacteriales bacterium, assembly GCA_017987115.1. Taxonomy (GTDB): domain Bacteria; phylum Bacteroidota; class Bacteroidia; order Flavobacteriales_F; family PHOS-HE28; genus PHOS-HE28. Next base: position 6,221 of record JAGNUG010000014.1, read on the forward strand.
GTGAAAGTCTCTGACCCGATCGGCCTGAAGATCATTAGCGGCAAATACCCGAATGTGATACTGAAACCTTTGGTATCCTATTCAAAACTTAAGGATCTGATCGCTAATGCTGCTTTCGGATTCCTATATATGCAACGCGACCACCCCGCGAACCGAATATCCAGCCAGAAGGCGATCCAATTCCTTGCACAGGGAAAGCCTTTATTCTGTAGCTGGTTCTCTGAATATGCCGATCATAAAGGCCTAGTGAACATGACCGATGATCATGAGTCTGCGTTGGCTCAATTCGCGGAGTGGAAAGCAAATGGCGAACCACCTACGGCCAAGGAGCAAAGACTTGAGTTTGCCCGTGCGCAGCGATTCACGAATATTCTCGACAACCTACCTTTCAGGTTTTGAAGCCACTTGCCACAAATTCCGCACTCAGAAGATCGGGGGCTCCCATTTATGAACCGATAACGATCGGCCCATTGGAACGTAAATGAAACGAGGTATATTCTATACGTTCTTGACACAAGCACCTACCCTGCTTCTTTTCTTTGTTTCCAGCACATTAATGACCCGCATGCTGGGCGATGTGGGGCGCGGCGAGTATGCCCTTTTGATCAATGACAGTGCATTGCTTGCCATGCTACTAAGCTTGAATCTGGCGTTCGGTGTAGGTTATTTTACTGCAAAGAATCCGGGAGATATTCGCTCTTTGGTGGGGGTTGCAACATCCTTGGTGTTGTTCAACGGGATCCTGGTACCGATCTTACTTTTCGGAGCTTCCGGGATCGAGGCCCTCAGCGAGCTTTTCATGCCTAACGGTCGTACTCATTGGGCGTACTACGGATTCCTGTACCTCACAGTGATATCCAGCTTGATCAATGGCGCCATGGCTGCCGTACTCCTTGGTCTGAAAAAATTCAAGGTACTGAATGGCATGAGCATTCTCAATGCTTCTTCGAACATGATCGGGTTCTCCGCCCTATACTTGTTCAGAGAACATTTGGGTCCTGACGATGTGCTCCCAATGGTGCTGATCGTCGTTTCTTCTACAATGGTGATCCAGAGCATTGTCTGGTGTATTGCTTACGGGCTGATCGTGAAGATCTTGCCCAAGCCCATCTGGACCTGGTCCATTATAGGACCTGTACTCTCGTTCTCAATGGTAGGGCATTCCAGCAATTTGGTCAACTTGATCAACTATCGTTTCGATGTTTGGGTGGTGGATCACTATTGGGGAGCTTCTCAACTGGGTCTGTATGCTGTTGCCGTCGGGATCGGACAACTGCTTTTTTACATACCCGAACCTTTTACGCGGGTAGTGCAACCCTATTTGTTCGGGCAGGTAAAAGATGAAATGCTTGAGCGATACAAAGTAGTAGCTCGGCTTAATTTCACTTCAGTGCTGGTCATAGCGATAACGCTTGCCTTGATCGCCCAATGGCTGATCCCCTTCCTTTTCGGGGAGGTGTTCTCCAGCAGTGTACTGGCCTTGTGGTTGCTTCTCCCAGGGATAGTTTTCAGTAGTGGGTTCAAGCTTTTAGCTTCGTTGGTGATCAATGCGAACATGCAGCGCTATAATCTGTTAGCCACTGGTGTGGGGGCCATTTTCACGATCGTACTTGGTCTTTTAGTGATTCCCATCCATGGTATTGCAGGAGCTGCAATTGTGACCTCGATCTCCTATTTCATGACTTTGATGGTGGTAGTCCTTGTCATACGATTCCGTCTGAATATCGCCGTATACGATCTGTTCCTTCTCCGTTTTTCCGACTTCGCTTATTTCAGGGATCTTAGTGCATGGAAAAGAACAACATAGCAGATTTCTATGACGAGTATGTTGATCGCCAAGTTCGCGCTGGACTGAATGAGCGGCACTACAGTATTCGTGACCTTGTGGCTAAGAACGCTTCCGAACCGGATGTCCGGATCCTGGAAATGGGCTGTGGCATTGGAACAGTGACCGGCTTGCTCGCCGCCGCATTCCCGCAAGGCTCCGTTCTCGCAATGGATATGAGCCCGGCCAGTATTGAGCATGCGACGGCCACCTTCGCCAAGGTCCCTAATGTCAGGTTCATCACCGGAGATGTTGTTGAAACACCGATCAGTGGTCAATTCGCACTGATCGTTCTGCCGGATATCCTCGAACATATTCCACTGGATCTTCACTTGAAGTTGTTCAAACGGTTCAGCCAGTTATTGAAGGAAGGAGGCCGAGTGATCATTCATTCACCTGACCCCTACTACTCGGACTGGGTACGGACCAACAGACCGGAATTAATGCAAGTCGTGGACCTTGCCTTGCACTTCCCTCAACTGATCAGCACGGTGCATGACGCTGGTCTCACCGTGCTTTCACTTGAACGTTATTCGATCTGGTCAGACAAGCCGGACTATTTTTCCCTTGTTCTCGTCCGCGCACCAATGACTCATGCGTATAAAGAAGTCCCTCGGCCCCGACCAACATGGTTCGATCGGCTAAGCGGTGCGTTCAAACGCCTACGGTGAACATTGTTATGGATCAGACCAAAGCCAATTCTCATAAGCACGTTCTCTGTGTTGTCGCTTGGTGGCCCGATGGGAATAGTGTAGCTGGCACATTCATCAAGGAACACATTACGGCAATTGCTCACACTTGCACAGTGGAGGTGGTGCATGTACACCTCTTTAAGGGAAATAGGCCATGGCCCTCTCGAGAAATACGAGCCAGCAATACGGATGGTATGAATGTGCATTCCATCACCATCCGAACACCCGTCCGCAGATTCGGCTCTTTTGAATACTTGGTCCGGAAAGCTTACGCGAAAGTTGCCAAGGAACTCCATTCTCAACGTCCTTTCGACCTTATGCATATCCATGTAAGGAACGAGATCACCGAGCATGCCTTGCCCATCGCAGAAGCGCTTGATCTGCCTGTTGTCGTTACGGAACATGCTTCACATTATCACTTAGGAATACTTGATCTGCCACCGAAGCAACAACAAGCGGAACGCACTTCCATCCGCAAATGGTTCAGCAACGATCGCATCGTTCGTGTCATGCCGGTTTCCAAGAACCTAGCTGGGATCCTCAAGAATGATTTCGGTGTGCGTGAAGAACGAATGGAGGTCGTACCCAACATTGCTGCACCGGTCTTTGCTCGGACTGAAGCCCCACCTGAAAAGCCATTCCGAATTATGCTTGGTGCACTTTGGCGACCGCCGAAGGACCCGGACCTTTTCATCGATGCACTTGCATCGATTCCATCATATATACTGCAGGACACGATGATTGATTGGACGGGATATGGTCCTTTCATGGAAAGCATCCAGGCCAGGTGCAATGAACTTCTACCGCATTTGAACATTCGATTCCCCGGGATGCTCACCAAAGCACAAATGGCTCAGCATATGCAAGCAGCACATCTTTTCGTACTCCCAACAACCACGGAGAACCTTCCCTGTGTGATTCTGGAAAGTCTTTGTTGCGGTACACCTGTGCTGTCCATGAATATCAATGGTATCCCGGAAATGGTAGACCATACCAACGGTATCTTGATCCCTCCACGTGATGTGAATGCCATGGCCAACGCGCTTATCAAAATACTGAAAGAGCCGCTTCTATTCGATCGGGACGCAATTGCTTATGCGGCATTGGAACGATTCGCACAAGAACCAGTGCGGAACAGGATCCTCGAGAACTACCGTATCGCAGCATCGAAACAAGAAAACCAGGTGAACCCATCCATCCACGGGAGAGATCCACAACGAAGATCATGATCGCTTGAAATGCACGTCCTGCACACATTCGCCAATAATGATCATGTCCCGTATTTGACATGGTTCACCGACCGTGCAGTTCTGGAACGTGACCCGACCTATACATTCTTGATCATGTATCCGGAACGGCCTAGGATCATGGACGAGATGATGGCGAAAGGGTTCAACTGCGAATGGATCCGTTATCGGGATTCGCATCGCAAACTGGATATGCTGATGGCACTGCCACGGCTATGGCGATACATCCGAAAATATCGCCCGGACATCGTGCATTGCAACTTATTCGACGACTCTGTTCCAGGGCTCATTGCGGCAAAGCTCGCTGGTGTAAAAGTCCGCGTGATCACGAAGCAGGACACGGGCTATCACTACTTACATGCACCTCGTTGGATGGCTGTGGACCGGTTCAATTCTCGAATGGCCACGCACGTGATCGCTATTTCAAACGAAAGTAAACGGTTCCTGATCGAACAGGAAGGAACTCCCGAACACAAGATCACACTGGTACACAACGGCATTCCTTCTGATCAGTTCACTAAGAAGGATCCGGTTGTGATGGATCGTTTAAAGCAACGTTTCGGCACCGTGAACAAGGGTCCCATCATTGGAACCGTTGCCCGTTTCATTGAATGGAAAGGATACAAATTGATCGTGGCTGCAGCCGGTGAGATCGTGAAAGAACATAAAGATGCGCTCTTCCTGTTGTGCGGCAGTGGAGCGGAAGAACCCGAGATCCGCGCTATGATCGAAGAGGCTGGACTGAAGAACAATGTGGTACTTACAGGTTGGATCGATCGCACGGATATGGCATCGTTCTATGGCCTTTTGGATATTTATCTACATGCCGCTGTTCTGGAACCGTTCGGCTTGGTCTATCCAGAGGCCATGATGAATGCAGTGCCTGTTGTAAGCACATCCACCGGGGCTGCTGCGGACGCAATAAAGGATGGAGAAAATGGCATTCTGGTTTCCGAAAGAACACCCAAGGCTTTGGCCGATGGAGTTGAACGACTATTAAGGTCCGACCATGGATCCATTGGAATTGCCGGGAAGAAAACAGCATTGGAGATGTATTCATTCGATGTAATGTGGCAAGGAACCGTGGACCTTTATCGCAACGCCCTGAACTCCATTGAATGACCATGCCGATAGCGTCGATCATTATTCCGGCCTATAATGCTGAACGTTGGATAGACGCCACGCTAAGATCAGCATTGGAACAATCGATCCATGACATCGAAGTGATCCTTGTCGATGACGGATCCAGTGATGGGACAACGCGAATTGCAAGTGGGATCAATGATCCTCGCCTGAGGGTCATCAAGCAGCCCAACCAAGGTGTAAGTAGCGCGCGGAACACGGGGATCGAACATGCGAAAGGGACCTATTTCCGCTTCCTTGATGCGGACGACCTGATGCTACCCAATGACCTCGATGTTAAGATCACAGCGCTGAACGAACGTAACGTTGACTGGGTTTTCAGCGATGCAATTATCTGCAATGCTGATTCTGAATTGACAGGTGAAACACTGATAGCTACTGATGGTGATGTTGCCAAGACCATCCTATTGGGCCTTGATCCGGCCGTACCTACTGCAGCTAGTAATCTACTTGCTCACAGACGTTGTTTCGACGCCGGCGTCCGGTTCGATACCGACCTGTCCAACTCGGCCGATCAGGGCATTGCCTTAATACTGGCCCGGTCATTCTCATATGCTCATGTGCAACAAGGCCTTTTTCTGTACCGCGTACATTCCACAAGTATGAGCAGAAACCTCACGCTCTATCAGAATGATCATTTACGTCTTTTGAATAAAGCACGTAAGACAGATCCAAGTGCAGGATCGACATTCTGGAATGTTGTAATGGCTAACGCCTATTGGGCCATTGGTGGTAGCTGGTGGTTACACGGAAAAAACAGGATCAAGGCAATTCCATGGCTTATCCGCGCATGGCTCAGGAGACCCGGTATCATTTTCAGATCAAAGCACAAGGCCATGACGAGGCGAATGGCCGTTGAGTAGCGCTTAGTCAATTACAGTACACCAAAGCCGTTGCACTCCAAAACGGTATTCGCTCTCTTCCACTTTAATACCAACGTTCGCCAAAATGGCAAGTAGCTCCATTCGATCGAATTCAGACACGTGATCGTCATCCGTGTAGATCAACGCCATTCCAAGATCTTGCCGGTAATGGTTCAGGTACGTCTTGTCGAAATCAGGTAGCTCGATATAGATGTGATCGAAATACTGCTTGAAGTCGGTCAGAAATTGCTCCGGTGCATCCAAGTGCTCAAGAATATGAGAGAGGATAAGCACATCGAACTTCATTGAATTGCCTTGTAGATACGTCATAGCATCCATATGCAGGAAAGTGAGGTTGGGCCCTGTATAGGTCTTCTTAGCATGATCGATCGCCACACTGTCATGATCCACACCGACGACCGTTTTTGCTTTTGTTGCCACCATTGCTGTTATGTGTCCTTGGTGACAACCAATGTCCAGCACCACATGTTCAGCACGAATGCGATGTAATAGGAACTCTTTAGCGAATCGTCTGAATGGATGGTCCTTGGTCTCGTAGAACTTGAACGAAGACTCCATGGCCAACCGATCAAAGATCCACTCCAGATCCAAGAAGATCTCCATTTTTCGCTTGGTACTCAACGGGAGCAGCTTCTGCAACCGATACATGATCGAGAGCAGAACGTGTTTCGGCTTTTTACGCGGTGTGGTTATTCCCATTTTCCAATTTCAAGCTATCACCAACTGAGCATTTTCATGAATGGTGAAATTTAGTACAATTCAAAAATTGATCGATCGCGACCCAACCATCCGAAGGTGAGTTACGCCCTATTTCGAGCTATGTTGCTCCCAAGCCCATGCCGAGCGCATCATTTCATCCAGATCACGTTCCGCGATCCATCCCAGTTCTCTTTCCGATCTGGTCGTATCGGAGTAGATCGCAGCTACATCTCCATCTCGTCTAGGTCCTACGGTATAATGCAATTTAAGGCCACTGATCTTTTCGAACGCCGCTATCGCTTCCAGTACGCTCACTCCGTTACCCGTACCCAAATTGAAGATCGAATACCTATCCGTTGCGCTCATTCTTGCACAATATGCCATAGCTAACACATGTGCGGCGGCTATGTCGGAAACATGAACGTAATCCCGAATGCATGAACCGTCCACCGTAGCGTAATCATTTCCATGAACGGTCAATAATGGGATCTTACCATTTGCCGTGCGCGTGATCACCGGCACCAAACTGCTAGGGGGATTGATCGGTGCTTCGCCAATTGTTCCGGATGCATGTGCTCCGACTGGATTGAAATAGCGCAGCGCGATCGATCGAAGCATCGGATTCACCCGTGTGAAGTCCTGCACGATCCGTTCACCGATCTGTTTCGTATAGCCATAGGGTGATTCAGCAGGTCCCAGTGGTGTTGACTCGCTGACCGGTAGATCAGCGATATTGCCGTACACCGAACAGGATGAGGAAAAGATGAAACTACCTATTCCATGGGCCACACAACCTTCAAGGATATTCAGCAACGAGGCTATGTTGTTATGATAATATTTATTCGGATCGGCCATGGATTCCGGGACCGACTTGAACGCCGCAAAATGTATCACGCCATTGATCCCTTTCTCATTCGCAAGCACTTCGTCCAGTGCAGCACGATCGCACAGATCGACCACATGATTCCGTACACGTTTCCCGGTGATCCGCTCGATCCGATCGAACGTTGCAGGATCTGAATTCGCGAAATGATCGATAGAAACGACTTCAATACCGCCTTGGGCCAATAGCTCAATTATGGTGTGCGAACCAATGTACCCTGCTCCTCCTGTGACCAGGATCTTATTCCTATTTCCCATATACTTCCGAATAGATCGACTTGGCGATTTCAAAATTGCGATACTTTTTTGCAACTGCTCGCACGTTCCTATAACGTTGTTCAGGAGTCTGGGTTGCCAGGAGGTGATCTATCACGCCAATCGCTTTTCGATAACTATCCTTGTCAAGACCTTCCAACACAGCACCGATCCCGTTCGCTGCAATGATATCCGAATCATCCGATATCCCGGCGGTTATTATTACCGGTAACCCTAATGCCCAATACTCACCATCCTTGATCGGCGTACAATACCTCTTCGTCGGTACTGGCCTGACCGGAGTCAAAGCAAGATCACCAAGCCCCATATACCTCGGAACATCATTGTGCGGCACGAACTTTATCGTAAAGATGCTTGTTGGTAACCCGACCAGTTCCATCGATGGCATCAATTCCTGCAACGAATGACTTGTAAGAAGCAGAACCTGAACGCGATCTCCCCAATGATCATATGCCTCTCGCAAGAATTCGAATACTTCCATATCCAAATAGATACCTCCGAATTTACCGGCATATACGATCACGAACTTGTCTTCCAAGCCCAAGGAGAGCAATAACTCGGGGTCCTTGCGGTCCTTTGCACTGAATTTCTCCAGATCAACGCAAGCTGGCTTAACGTAGAACGGCTTATCCTCAACACCGTACTTCCTCTTTGCATATTCGCGCATGCCCTCTGTTGCTGCAATGAGCACCTGCGCCCTTCTGGATTGCAAACGTTCGAAGAAGAACAGTACACGGAATGCGGTTCCGCCACTAGACCATGTTCCGTTCTCCACCATTGCTTCCGCATGCGGTTCATAGCTATCCAATATCAAACGGCATCCAGTGATCATCGATACCAAATACCCGATCATTCCCGCCGGCGTGCACCATGCATGTATGGTGGTGATAGCGGAACGACGCACCACTCTTACCAATGAACGTACGAGACCGACGATCATCAACGATCCTCGAATTCCCAAGGAATGATATGCGTATGGATGGTGAACAATTCCTGCATCCTGCACCGGTTCCACATTTCCATCTTTTTCCAATGTTACAAGATGGATGGAGCTTCCCGGGGGCAATACGTCAAGCATTATACGCAGGTAAGGCAACGTATAGGTTTGGACCAAGGCATCGGCATAAGACCAATACGTGATCACCAATACGTGCTCCGGATCACGCATCACCAAGACCGGAAATTGCGTTCGAATACACCTTAACGCATGTCATAGCGCAGGTTTTAATGAAGAACCGGGTTTAGCATAGGTGGTCTTGTGTCGTTTGCCTTGTATACCCGCGTATTCATCAAGGTGGGAGGATCCGCGTCTGAATTGCCGAATATCAAAATGAAGTCCTTGATTTTCCCGGACACGCTTCAATTGGCTCAAATACTTAATGAGATACAATGCACTTATGTATAACGGGATCAACGGGATCTTGAACCGCACGAGCGCACCAAAATTCGGTGTAGTAACACCAACAACGAATCCGAATAACAATGCGAACGACATGGACATCAATATCAACGGATTGCCGATCATTGCGCGGAGCAAGAAGCCCGGACCTACTTGCCAAATGACCAAGAGCGTAAGCCAAAGGACCCATAGGTTCTCCAAACCACTCATGGCCACTACTATGCTCGAGGACTCCCAAATGTAAGGCCGGAACAAAGCTGCGTTCGTCGCAACCGGGAATTTCGAGAATACTCCAGCCCATGTACCATCCAATTCGCCGATGTTGAACGAATTGGTTCCATACCAATCTGCTTTGGAAAGGTCATTCTGTGTAACCTCGATGGTCTTCAATGCCTCGTCCAATGCGAATTTATCAAGGCTATCCCCTAAGCTATCCAATATTGATAAGCAAACGGCAATTGATCCGATCATCACTATTGGCACGACCACGAACTTGACGAGAATGTTCTTGATCTGCACGACCCGGAAGTATAGTAACCAAAGAACCATCACAGGGAACAAGGTCATGAAAATGTATGGTTTGATAAGCACCATGATCAACGCGCTCAGAATTAGAATGACCACTCTGGACGATATGTTCCTCTTTTTGAAGAATATCTCATCAACGGAGTGAATGAACCAGCATACAGCGCTGATCGTGAAGGTGTCCTTAAGGATCGCGGACCCCCAAAAAATAACCGAAGGCATGAAAAGGAACGCAATGGCAAGCTTTCCGGTCTGCTGTGGAAAATAACTGACGAAGGTCCGGAAACATGCCCAGATCCCAAAGAACGAAACACTGGCAATGAGCAATGATGCGTTCAGATAACTATTGAATGAAAGAATAGCCAATATGCTGGCGATCCGTATCACGAAATACGTTCTATCATCAAAATACAAATATTGAAATGGCTTACCTGTTTCCCATGTAAATACGTTCCAATTCTCCAACGTATTATCACCGAACAATTGATTCAAATACGCCAACGGATCCAACATCGCCAAATTCCGCATGGATACAGCCCCGTAAAAATAAGCCACTGAATCTCCCCCCGGGTAATAATAGAAATAGATCAATGCGAAAACGACACCGGCAAAAAGTTTTGCCATCAGACCCCATAGAAGGTATTTGTACTCCGGAGCGGTTCTGATCCGAACATTCTTTATACGAGCGAAATAAATATAAAGCACCAGGATGTATGCTATTGCAACCGTCCACTCCCAGTATGCGATCTCCGCCTCACCGAAATAGTATGTGCTGAAAAGAGTGATCATTTCATTGACCTGAACGAATTCGCCTATCACGGCTCCTCAACCCCGGATCATCCATCTCATACTTGACCAATGGTTTCCGACCGATCATTGCGCCGGAGTTCGAATTTCATCTTTTTTGTACCACAACGATGCAATGGCAAGTGCAACGAAAGCCATCATCGTAAATCGAACACAAATGGTATATCTGCTCTGGATCGTAAATGGTATATGAATGAACCATGCATAACCCACAACAATTGCAAGAGGCCAAATACGCGCAATATTCAACCGTTTTAACCAGAGCGCCATTGGAACAAGAACGATGAACAGAAGAAAAATAATGCCCGTAGTCACAGTTGCATAGAGACTCTTGATCTTACCTGCCATGGACGCTTCTCGGAAATCCGTAACCTGAATCCCGATCACCCATAGCCTGACGGCTGAGTATACCTTGTATTTGATCGTGTACCAAGGATCATCCAGCATATGCTCGATCGCCTTGTCCATCAACAATTTCTCACGTGTTCTAGTGTACTCAGAATTGAACGTATTCTCAACGCTGTACGTAACCAACGGACGGGATGCAAGCATGATGGTATCAACCTCGGTCTTCAGTGGATCCACGATCGCGAGGATATCCGCCCATTCCGATTCGAATTCCTGGATGTTAGCAGGGACCGTTGATGGGGGAACAAAATCAAAGACTTCATCGCCCGTAAAATTTCGGAGCGATATGTGATCGGTGTAATTGGGCATTTTTCCACACCAGAAACCAAAATGCATATACCCTCCACCACCCTGCAATGGCGTTACTTGGAATACGCCATGGTGTTTCAGGTTCCAGAAACCAAAGGGCAACAAGGAAAGCACGAAAATGCCGAATGATAGCGCATGCGGGCGGATCTGGAATTGTTTTCGTTCCACGAACCACATCACGGAATAAAAGGCCAACGGTAAAAGAAGAAAGACCGGTTTCAATTGGAACAGAAATGCAAAAAGAAGTCCTTGCACCAAAGCGAGATACCAAGGCAACGGTCCAGATCTGGTGGCAATAAAGACAACAGCACAGATCCCGAACAGCGTTGGTATGTCCGTGTATGCTTGCATTATGTAGTACGGTATATTGATGGATGGGATCAATAAGATCAAGAATATGTTCTGTGCCATCAAGCGGGCATCGAACCGTTCGATCACCTTCAGCGATAGTAATATTCCCGCGAAGTACATCACGAGGTTAAACACCTTAACTACCTTGTAATTACCGAATACTTTGATCACTGTAGCCAATACCATTGGGTATCCCGGTGCTCTAAATGTGTCCGGGATCTCAGTTGGCAGCTCCCACCACAAACTATATTCTCCATGCAGTAAACTTTCGGCAAGTGCTAAATAGGACCACGTATCGCTTAACACCACGTTACGCGTAGCCCACATCATGATCATGACCTGAAGCAAGTTCAACACTAGCAATACCTTGAACGTTGTCCGAGCGTTCAGACACCTGGTCAATATCCCTTGCTTTTCCATCATTCCCTTTAATGCTCAATTCAACAAAAGAAACCAAAAAACAATGCGTCACAGAGAAAGCCTGTCTCGAGTGAATGATGTTGTGGTATGCCAACGATCCAGATTGTCCTCCCACGCAACTAAGTACGATCGCCTATGACTTGCGCAACCAAATGCTCAATTGCATGCCGGTACCGCTGCGGCGCATGATCCACTTCAACAGTCCATCCAAAGATCCTGGCATGAAGGTCTGGCAGATATAGAATTCATGGAATGCGATCGCATAACCATTCTTCTTACCATTCTCCTCAAAACTCTTCAGGCCGAATTCATGCAAGTGATAAGGCGGATGCATGGGGCTCAGATTTGCCACGTAATTGCTTCCACGGATCGCGTAAGATGCATTGATCAATCTATGGATCAGCCATTGCGAAGATGGAACTTCGATCTGGACCAACCCGCCCGGCTTAAGCCAATGCATCGCTTTCCCCAAGCAATACGATGGATCATACAAATGCTCCAGAACTGCACCAAAACTTATCAGATCGAATTTACCTTCCGGGTATTCAATACTCTCAATGTCACCTAATAATATCCTGTCGGGGTCTATACCCATACGTTCGATCGCTCGGCTCCGGAAAGGTTCTGATGGCTCGAATCCGAACGTATCGAATCCTGCTTTGTTCAAAGCAATCATGGCCTTACCTATACCGGCTCCGACGTCTAGTGCGGTCATGCCTGGCTTGAATTCCATCAAGGACCGGAAGCGGTTCAAATTGTGCCCGAAGTAATTCTCTTCCACCTTGAAGTAACCATCCACCCAATAATTCTCAGGGGGAACTCCATAATGGTCCTGCAGATCCAATGGAACGGGCATAGGGTCGGAAAATATCAAGTCGCAGCGTTTGCATTTCATCACGCTTGTGGAAACACCCTTTTTCCTCCATGGCCTGCTCCCTTGTGAACCATTCAAACGTTGGCCCATCAGATAGTGGTGCTCTGGAACTGAACCACACATATTGCATGCCTTGATCGACTTGAACGAATACCTCGGACCCAACTCACTTGTCATCCTATCCTATATCAAATTATGCAATACGTTTCCGGTATACTTCAGACAAAACTATTTAAGATCCGATATTGACGATCAAAGGAACGAAAGGTTGCCTTATTCGTGGTGATATGGGCTTCCACCCAATATGGAGAATGCACGATACAACTGCTCTGCGAACAATACCCGGACCAATTGATGCGGAAATGTCATTGCTGATAGTGACATGATCAGGTCCGCACGCTTTCGCACTTCATCAGTGAAGCCGTATGCACCACCGATCACGAACGCCACTTGCCGAACGCCTTGGTCACGCCAACCGCCTATTTGACCTGCGAATTGTGAACTGGTCAAGGTCTTCCCCTTTTCATCCAACACAACTACCTTTTCACCAGGTCTGAATGCAGCTAGAATGCGCTCACTCTCGGTACGTTGCTGGTAGGCCATGTCGCCCTTACCAGACTCCTGAAGCACAACCTGCTCAACCGGAAACGTTCGTGCGAGCCGATGCGTATAATGCATTATGCCTTCCGTGACGAACCCTCGTTCACTCCTTCCTACAAGTATCAGCCTGATCTTCATGCCCTTAGCGGTGTTAGTAAGTTATGGTGGACACGCTACTGCATATGGCCCGGTATTTGCCAAATTTCGCAACAAATGAAACGATCAATGATCCGCTTCGCGCTACTTTTCACTTTTCTACTGCCTTTCTTTGGGCTTCAGGCCCAGGATCCGGTGAAAGATAAAGTCGTTCAAGCCATGAAGACCGGTAATTCAAAGGAGCTTGCCGACCACTTCATTCCTAACCTGGATCTAACGGTACTGGATGCCTCTGATGTATACAGCAAAGCTCAAGCTGAGCAGATACTTCGAAAGTTCTTCAACGAGAATCCCCCTTTGGACCTCGCCATTGAGCACAGCGGTGTGAGCAAGTTCGGCGACAAATACTTCATTGGCATCCTGAAAACCAAGGATGCGCAATTCAGGACAACCTTCTTCTTGAAAAAGACCGGTGAGGAATTCCAAGTGAAACAGCTTCGCATTGAGCCGAGCAAGAACGACTTTTGACCGTGCTTCCACCGTTGACCGAGGAATTGATCGACCGTGCCTTTGCCGAGGATGTCGGCAATGGTGACCACACTACACTTAGCACGATACCGGCAAGTGCAGAAGGAACTGCACAATTACTCGTGAAGGACACCGGTATCCTTGCTGGGGTCGAGCTCGCAAAGGCGATCATTGAACGCTACGACCCTAAACTGATCCCAAAGGTGTTCCTTGACGACGGGGCACATGTGAAACCCGGTGATGCGGTCATGATCATACATGGACCTATCCGAAGCATCCTGGTGGTTGAACGCTTAATACTGAACTTCATGCAACGCATGAGCGGTATTGCTACCTTCACGAGCAGATTCGTTTCAGCGTTAGAAGGAACGGGATGTAAGGTGTTGGATACAAGGAAAACCACACCGGGATTGCGGGAGATAGAGAAATGGGCCGTGCGTATCGGGGGTGGAATGAATCACCGAATGGGTCTGTACGACATGATGATGATCAAGGACAATCATGTGGATTTCGCAGGGGGCATTCCCCAAGCTATTGCTGCGGCCAGATCCTACCAAAAAGACCATGGTATGAATATACCGATCGAGATCGAAACACGTAACCTCATTGAGGTTCGGCAAGTTCTTGAAACCGCTGGGATCCAACGCATAATGCTTGACAATTTCACTCCTGCGGATATGATCGAAGCAGTGACCTTGATCAATAATGCATACGAGACCGAAGCATCTGGCGGAATTACGCTGGCCACCGCAAGAACCTACGCCGAAACAGGTGTCAACTTCATCTCCGTAGGTGCTCTTACGCACAGCGTAGCCTGCCTTGATCTCAGTTTGAAAGCATTGTGATGTTGGATAGGATCAAGCGCAAGGTGCTCTTCTCCCGAGTATTCCGGCGATTGGTTGGCCGCGCTGACAATGTGATCCTACCCGGCTTTGAAGGTTTCAGTATTTACAGGATAGGAAGATTCTTCCTACAAGCTTTGACCGATGGGCAAATGACCATGCGTGCCTCAGCGATCGCGTTCAAAGTATTCATCGCTTTCTTCCCAGCGGTGATCATGCTCCTCACATTGATCCCATTCATCCCGATCGATGATTTCCAGATCAAACTCCTAATTACATTCCGTGATCTTTTACCACCGGAAGTTTACAAATTCATTGAGACAACGCTACACGACCTTTTGGTCAAAAAACACGGTACACTTTTATCCGTGAGCTTCTTGATAGGAATATACCTGGCCAGCAATAGCATCGACGCGATCCTTGAAGGCTTCAGCCAGAGCACCAATCTGCATACCTGGCATAGTCCCTTGAAGCAACGCATGCTGAGCATGGGTCTTTTACTTGTTCTGCCGATCTTGGGACTTATCGGAATTCCGATATTGACCATGAGCGGAATTGCCATTGATCGGCTCACGGATTACAGCATTCTTACAAACCAACTACAGGTATATGCGCTGGTTGCTGCGAAATGGCTGATATCCACATTGCTTGTTCTTAGTTTCGTATCGATGTTATACGCCGCAGGTGATCCGACCTCACCTAAATTCAGATTGATCACCCCAGGGGCACTCTTGGCCATGTTCCTTGTACTCGTGATCTCCCAAGCACTGGCTTTCGTATTCAGCAACATTACAGATTACAATGCTTTGTACGGATCCATAGGCGCTATTCTGGCTGTTCAGTTGTGGATCTATTTCAATATGCTAGGGTTGCTTATTGGGCATGAGTTGAACGCCGCGATCGTAAAAGCCAGTGTGGAACACAGTGCAAACCTGAAGGTCAGGAAACAAGCCATTGCCAGCCCCAGCAGACCGACATAGGAAGAGGTCGGATCGTATTCCTTAATACCTTGGTCCCCCTTGACCATGCGCATTCCAGCGATACTCGTTTTGACCCTTTTGATCAGTGGTGCTTTTGCGCAGCGTTTCGCACCATTGCAGCCGCCGAACTCGTATCGTAACGCGGATAATCCTCTTTACTGGAAGAACAGACCGCCTTACCCTGGATATTGGCAGCAGGACGTGCACTACTTGATCAAGGGCCGATTGAATGATATGGACGATGTATTGAACGGAGATCTAACGCTTTATTACCAGAACAACTCCCCGGATACGCTCCACTTCGTTTACTTCCATTTGTACCAAGAAGCCTATGTAAAAGGTTCATACTTGGAGAATAAGCAAGATGATGAAGGAAGAAAGAAAGGCTCCTTTTCATCGCTACCATACGGTGGCACACGTGTGCATGACATCACCTCAAATGGAGACACGCTCCGATCGGAACAGGACAATACGGTACTGAAAGTTTGGCTGAATGCTCCATTACCTCCTAGCGAACGCGTCACGTTACGAATGGATTTCGATACCCATTGGTCAACAGCGATACAAAGGCGTATGAAACTTTACAACGCATGGGGTTACAAGCATTTCACGGGTGTGCATTGGTATCCACGGATCGCAGTATATGATCGTAAATTCGGTTGGGATACACAGCAACATCTAGGCAGCGAATTCTATGGCGATTTCGGAGCATTCGATGTGGAACTCGACTTCCCGAACCAATACGTTGTGGATGCTACGGGTTGGCTACAGAATGAACCGGCTGTACTTCCAGCAGAACTGAAAGCGAAACTGGCGCTCAGCAATTTCAAGGATAAACCATGGAACGAACGCCCTTCCGTCGTCATCATTCCGGATACATCGATCCGCAAAGTGTGGAAATTCCATGCAGAGAATGTCCATGACTTTGCCTTCACGGCTGATCCCACTTACCGAATTGGGGAATCGACCTGGAATGGTGTTAAGTGTGTCGCGCTTGTTCAGGAACCGCATGCAAGTGGTTGGCAGAATGCAGCGGAATACACCGCAAAGATCATTGAATGTTTCAGTCGTGATTTCGGAATGTATGCTTACCCGAAAATGATCGTGGCTGATGCGCGTGACGGCATGGAGTACCCCATGATTACGATGGATAGTGGTAATGAACCAAATTACCGCAGTTTGTTCGTCCACGAGGTAGGGCACAACTGGTTCTTCGGCATGTTGGGCAATAATGAAACATACCGGGCATTCATGGATGAAGGATTCACCCAATTCCTAACGGCTTGGGGATTGGAACATATCGATGGCGATACAATGGTTGAAACACCCGCCAAGAACTCATACGAACGTGGCTTTACCGAACCAAGTCTTGCTCGCGAGGAAGAGGTCTATTACAGCTACCAGCGTGATGCCGTGAAAGATCAATTACCTCCGATCAATGTCCATAGCGATGAATTCGGACATGTTGAAGGGCTGGGCAGAGGCTATGGCCATGTGTATACCAAGACCGCTGTTATGCTCTACAATTTGCAGTACGTTCTGGGCGACTCTCTCTTTTTGGCAGCCATGAAAAACTATGTGGAGCAATGGAAGATCTGCCATCCCTATCCAGAGGATATGAGGCAAAGTTTCATCGAGTTCACACATGTGGACCTCAACTGGTTCTTTGATCAATGGATTGAAACCGACAAGCGGATCGATTATGCCATTCGCGGAGTGAAACACAAGAATCGCAATGAAGGACAGGAGATCCGTCTGTTGAGAAAAGGGGATCTACATATGCCGATAGACCTTCGTATTACAGCGAACGACGGCAAGAATTACGACTATTACATACCCAATGCATGGTTCGAAAAAAAGACCGGAGCAACGTTGCTTCCGCGTTGGATCGGGTATGATGAACTTGCTCGTGACCATACCGCCCGAGTGGACATTCCCACTGGAATTGCGAATGTTCGAATTGACACAACAGGGCGCTTGGCTGATGCCTATTTATTGAACAATAGCATGCATGTACCGGTGAACATCATGTTCGATCACCATATCCGAAATAGACCGGATCGACATGCCTACGAGGTATTCGCTCGCCCGGACATTTGGTGGAATGGTTACGACGGAATAAAAGCCGGAGTTCATTTGAACAGTAGTTACTTGAAGTACAAACACCAGATCCATTTCAGCGCTTGGCTCAACACCGGGATCGGACAGTATTTACCCGCGACCAATAGAGCGCTGATGGACACTGTACCCGGAAACAAGGACGTTGGATTCGATCCGTTCTCGTTCAATTTCAGATACGAGAACGGTACGGAAAAGATCCTCAAGGGCTCATCCGTTTATCTATTGGCCCGTATTCTTGACGGCATGGAACGGTACGGCGGCGGTTGGCATTGGAAACTACCGGACCGCAATACCGAAGTTGATGCTCGCTTGCTGTATTTCATCCGAAAAGACAGTACGGACCTCACCTACTTACTCTATCCTGACCATTGGGATCTTGATCGGTTGAACGGCGTATTCGATATTGAACTTACACATCGCTACGACCGTGGAATCGGAGATGGAAAATTGGATCTGGACCTGCGCAGCAGTGCGGTCGGATCGGATAGCCGATATGGTCAGGTCCGCTTAACCAATATCAACGAGAAGAAGATCAGTGGTCTGCAACTCCGGACCCGCATCATGGGGCAATACGGTTCCGGTAACACACCTCGCGAAAGTGCATTGTACATGGCGGGAGGGAATCCCGAGGAAATGATGGAGAACAAGTACATGCGAAGTGTAGGTTTTGCACCGTATGATTGGCTTGGATATAGCGGCGATGTGAACCACCTTCAGTTCGGTGGCGGTCTTGGCCTTCGCGGTTATGCCGGGTATTTGGCTCCCGAGTACACTGCGGATAGCGCGATCGTTTACACGTACATGGGCAATACGGGAACAGCAGTAAATGCTGAATTGGACCTGGATGGTCTGATCCGCTTCAGACCCGGAAAACTTGCGCGTTACCTCCACTTGGATGTTTATCTGTTCGGTGATATCGGTTCCATGGCCTACACTACCGTAAGCAACGGAAATGAACAGATCACATTCGCGAAACCGCGCGCAGATGCTGGTGCCGGCGTTGCGCTTACGATCAAGAAATTCGGTCCTCTGGTCGACATCAAACCACTGACCATCCGATTCGACATGCCCTTGATCCTCTCTGCGCTGCCCGCCGGGCAACCCGATAATTTTGCGTTCAGGTATGTTGTTGCTATTGGGCGTAGTTTTTGATCATGCGCAACTTTCTTGCTCTTATCAGCCTTATTTCTGTTCCCTTGTTCGCTCAGGACATCAGCGGCCGTTGGACCACGATTGATGATAACACCGGTGCAAAACGCTCAGTGGTGGAGATCACGATAACTAACGGAATTGCAAGCGGCACCATCGTTGACATCCATGATAAGACCAAAATGGACAACACGTGTACCAAATGCACGGACGACCGGAAAGACAAACGGATATTAGGACTCCCCATCATTAGGAACATGAAAAAGGACGGCGATGAATGGGAAGATGGCACCATCCTGGACCCAGAGAATGGTAAAATCTATGATTGCAAGATCTGGCTGGAGGACGGAAAATTGCAAGTCCGCGGTTACGTTGCTTTTTTCTACCGGACGCAAGTGTGGGTGCGGTGATTGCCTATTTGCTAAGGGTATTGACCAACTCCAGGAATTTGTTCCGCGCATTCGGCGGCCACCTGTTCATGATGCGATTCCTCGCCCTTACACCAAGTGCACTACTATCCGAGTCCAATGCCTTTGCGATCAAAGTCTCAAGTTGGAGCAGATCCTTCGTTTGAAGAATGAAGCCCGTATCACCAACGATCTCTGGCAATGCCGCAACTGAGCTTACGATCGGTATACAGCCACAAAGCATTGCTTCACATGGCGCACTTGGAAAACCTTCCCACATGCTCAACTGCAAATAGAATTCATGGCTGGCATAATACGCCGGCAGATCTTCATACGGTACGGACCGGACCAACTTGAGATTACTTGGAACGGGCGGGTAGCTCATCCCTTCAGTGTCCCCAAGAATAGTAAATTCAAGTGATGGAAACCTTTCCGCCATGGCGAAGATCAGATCGGCACCTTTACGATAAAAATTCGGTGCGTTCATTCTGCTGACCGTCAAGAATGTGCCGCGCATGCGCTCTCCCATTGGCTTGAACCGTTCGGGATCATATCCATATTGCAAAATGGTATACGGCGTAAGAATATCGGGGAATAATCCACGGTAACCTTGTACCGTGGGGTCTCTCGGATCAGGCGAATAGACATATCGACTTTCGACCAAGCTTGCATCCACCGGTGCCAAATGTTTGGCATTTCGCAAACTCCAACGCACAAGAAATCCATATGGCCAACGCGTGTGATCGCCATAACCGAAGGATGGAAATTTCACGCATTCGGTACCACCTAGAACCAACAACGCAGGTACACTGAGCAATTTTCCCAGCATAACGGGCAGAACGGAATGATAACCAGCGAACTGGGTTACCGAGATATGGGCGTTAGGAAGATTTCGTATCAAGAAGATCAATTGCCGTAACAGTACGACAGGGGTGAATATCTTGCGCCCTGGAGAAAAATGAAAGTATTTGAGGTCGAAGTGTTCTCGCAAAAGAAGGACGTCATTTCTCGAAAAGGAAGCGGTAACATTGGTACAATAGACCAAACGCTTCTTTGGCCCTTCTTGTGCTGCGATCATGAAGCGCAAATCTATTCAGCCTGCGACCAATCCGTTCTTCTCTACCAACGATGTTGATCGGGTCAGGCATGCTGGCGAATGCGTTCTCGGCATTCGAAAAGGACCCGGAAGTGTGCATTTTTGCTTCGGGCGTGAGTCGTTCCAGCGAAACCGGACCATCCGCATTTTTGCGCGAGCTAAATTTGCTTTCCGAACAGGATAGCGCTTTACACCTTGTATACTTCAGTACTTGCAGTCTCTATGATCCAACCTTACAGAACTCGCCCTATATCCTGCACAAACGCAATGCAGAGCAATTGATCACAGAGCGATTCGGTAGTAACTTGATCGTTAGGTTACCCAATATGATCGGCAATACCCGGAATCCGAATACGTTGACCAATTTCCTTCGCGATCGTATTCTACGCAATGAACACTTTGAAGTATTCCGGAACGCAACACGATACCTTTTGGATGTTGATGACATTGTGGAAGACCTTTCGCCGATCATTGCAGCACGGAATGGACCAGCGTCGACGTTGGATGTGTGTGGATCTTCTCCTATCAAGCTTCCATTGCTCGTTGAGATGATGGAGAAGATCCTTGATCATAAAGGCGACCATGATCTTGTGGATAAAGGCCAACCCTATCAAGTGGATAATTCGAAATTTCTTGACCTGATCCACCCCGAGCGATCAATGCGATATGAAGATCAGGATCTGTTCAGCACGCTTTCCAAATACTACGCAAGGAGCCGCTGATATATTTGACCAATGGGATTGAAAAAGGCTACCAGGCTCTGGTTGGAACATGTTGCGCGTTTCGGGATCCTTAAGGGAACACGGATCGTGCTATTAAAAAGTAGACGGTCTTCCGGATTGGCCACGATCTACCTTCCAGAAAACAATGGCCCGTTCCAACTTCGCTCCGGCACTTCGGACATGGCCATTTTCGATGAGATCTTCTACAGCAAGTTCATTCCACGAAATGCCAGCTTCGACACCGTGATCGACTGCGGAGCAAACATTGGATGTACAGTGCGATACTGGACCATGCTTAACCCAACTTGTAAAGTAATTGCTGTAGAACCAGGCAAAGAAAACTTCCGGATCCTACAGACGAACACGGCTGGAATGACAAAGGTGAACTGTGTGCTAGCTGGAATTTGGCCCGTTGAAGGTTTCTTACAATTGGACACGGAAGGGTTTGGGCATTCCGGTATCCAAACACGACCCGATGGATCCGGTGATACTCCCGCTGTAACAGTATCCGGACTTATGAAACAGTTCGGGATCGAGCGGGTCTCCTTGTTGAAGATCGATATCGAAGGTTCTGAACTGGAACTATTTTCAAGCGAAGATCTTGGATGGATAGCTAAAGTGGATGCGATCGCGATCGAACTACATGACCATATGAGACCTGGCTGTGGTGATGCATTCTTCAAAGCGATAGCACCCTATTCATGGAACTACGCCATTTATGGTTATACACTGGTCTGTTCCAAGATGAAGACCAATTTAATGGATACCGATACTTGGCCCTCTTGAATTATGGCACTGCCCCTACTTAAGCCCATCTACCGCCTACTCAACGATCTACTTGGACGGGTGCGCCGCGCCCAATCGTCACGTATTCCACGAATTGAATTGCAGCAAAAGCACATCCGGAACTTAAGGGTCGTACTTGATCGAAAAGCATTTTTGGAAGCCTTACCGAAGGGTGGCGTTGTGGCGGAAGCGGGAGTGGACCACGGCGACTTTTCGGAAATGATCCTGGCAATTACCGAACCGGAACGGTTGCATCTGATCGATGTTTGGTCCAGCGCTCGGTACCATGGTGGATTGGAAAAGATCGTGCGCGACAAATTCGCCAAAGAGATCAGCAGCGGTCAAGTGCAACTGGATCTTGGCCTATCAACAGATGTACTGCCTAAGTATAGAGATGGGGAATTTGACTGGATCTACATTGATACAGATCACGGGTACACTGTAACAGCAGCCGAACTTGAATTGGCTAGGACAAAAGTGAGATCCGGAGGGATCCTGGCCGGTCATGATTTCAGCACATGCAATTGGGATGGCGGAGTGCGCTACGGTGTCGTCGAAGCCGTGCATGAATTCTGTGTGAAGTACGACTGGGAGCTGATCTTGCTCACCCACGAGACCGATCGTTTTTTAAGCTTTGCGATCAGAAAAATAGCCTAAAACTCTCACTACGGTTCGGCACATTCAACCAACTACTTTCCCACGAATTTGTTGCGAGAACTCCATCAACTCCTTCATTAAGCCTAAAGCATATGCGGCAGGTAAGAACATTGCCGCCGCAACGGCCGTGCGCATGATCACACTCAGGTACGGGTTATCCAGCGTTGGTACGTATTGCATTACGCCCAATACACCGATGATCAACAACGCCACAAAAAGTGTTCGCCGATCAAACGGCCATAGACCGTAGCGTGAGTATAGGATCCATGTTCGGAAGACGTTCACCAACATCAACGACAGGAACGTGGCATACGCAGCGCCTACTATGCCCATGCTGCGGATGAAGAAGAAGTTAGCAACCAAATTCACGATCAACATGCCGATGCTGCTGATGGCATCCAACCGAAAGGACTTCGACATGCTGATGATGCCAACACCCAGTTGTACAGCACTCGTTAGCATATATGAAAGGCCAATGACCAAGGCCACTTGCGCTCCACCTGCATACTCCTCCGGAAGCAATGCGAACAGTCCGTCCAAACTGGTTACCATCAATAAGAACAGGAAACCGCTGATGAGGAATTGCACGAGCGAGGAGGAACGATAAAGCATCTGGATCTTGGCGGTGTCGTTCTGCTTCCATGCGTCCGCAAGTATCGGAACTGCGGCTTGTTGTAATGCGCGTGCAGGTGCCGCGATCACTGATCCAAAGTAGAAGGCTACCGCATAATGCGCGACGTATTTAAGGCCATCGCCTAGCAAGGCACCGATCATCAACTGGTCCATGTTACCCAGAATGATACCTGCCAAACTTGCAGAAAGCGTATAGCTACTGTACGTGAGCATGCTCTTACGCAAGCGTCGTGGTAACCACCGATGAGCCCAACCCAATTTGAAATGACCAGCTCTGTAAATGTCGAATACAAGGAGCAGCGTACTCAACAGGAAGATCCCTGTGTAGACCAGCATGAAGTCCGCAAAAGGCATCGGACGCCATGCTTGGAAACATATCAATCCCGTCTGGAGCAAGCGTAGAACGAATTCACGAATGAAACTCGGTTGTACCGTGCGTTGAAGAGATCGACTGTAGCTGCGCAACAAAATGAAGTGTATCTCTGAGAACACGATCGGTAACAACAACCAACCATGGGTGACGAAGAGTGCATTGCGATCAGAGAAAATATCCGCGAACACGCCTTGCATCATGCCCAATACCAACATGGTGATCAGCCCGATGGTGGTACCGAACAGCAGCAGCATTCCGAGCAGACCGCGATGGTCCTTCGCCGGATCGCGGAAATAAGGGAAGTACCGGATCACGGTATTCTCTGCACCGAGTTGTGCCACCTGCGCTGCAATGGTAGCTAGCGACACCAGAAGACGCGTTAGGCCGAATTGGTCGGCATCGAGCACCTTTGGGTACAGCAGAACCACATTCACAAAACCAAGCCCAATGCCCAAGTAGGCGAGCAAGGTATTGAGGGTGGCTTGTCTGGCAATAATGCCCATGGTGATCAAATGATCAGATAGTAAACTTCAATTCGTCAAAGGAAACACTGATCGGTTCATGATCCAACTCGTGCAGTTCGGGTCAATTGCTTCAGATGATCTGCTACTTCATTTGCCAATACTATTCGACTGTACTTGGATCGCTCGGGTCTATCTTCATTGATTGCGAGAAATAATGACCTGATCTTTTCCAACTCGATATCTGCAGCACTGCGCCCCACCAACAAACACCCCTCCCCCAACACCTTCGCAATATCGCCATCACTAGGCCCTACCGCCAAAATAGGGCGGCCTACACTGAGGTACTCGTACACCTTACCCGGCAATATCCCAGCGCTGTTCGGTGTGTCATTGATCGGTAGCAAAAGAACTCGGGCGCGTTGCATTTCGCGCATGGCTTCTTCGTGACTTAACCTGCCTAAGCGCTCGATATGATCGCCTAGACCAACGGCAGTGACGCTATCAATGATACTCAGATCCACAGGCCCAACGAACCGCAGTTTGAACCGCTTCGCGAATTCCGCGTCCGTCTTCACCAACTCGGCCAACTGTTTCCATAGTCCCGGACTGTCGCGCGTGGCGGACATGCTGCCGATGTGGACCAAGCTCCATGCATCATCCACAGGTACTGGTGGTGAGGGAACATCATCCGGATCGTAGCCGTTGGTGATCACATCCACTTCGCGACCGCCAAGTGTTGCAAGATCCTTGGCCCAACTCCAACTTACGGTGATCACTTTATCCGCAGCCCGCAATACATCGCGCTCCAACCGATGGTGTTTTCGATCGGCCCATTTCGTTAGGGTGAGTTGTCCGTAATAATCAATATCGGTCCACGGATCACGGAAGTCGGCGATCCACATTATTCCTAAAGCGCGTTTCAGCCCAAGACCGATCAAATGCATGCTATGAGGTGGCCCGGTGGTGATGATGGCATCGACTGGGTGCTCCTTCAAATACCTCGTCAAGAAACTGATGCTCGGTTTCACCCACCATACACGCGCATCGGGGATGAACAGGTTTGAACGGATCCACAATGCCAGATCTTCTTTCCAACCCCGCTTGCCGCCTTCATTGAGAAATGCGGTCTGGACACGCTCTTCCTGCTTGCGACCGGTGAAGCGCTTGTAAAGCGAAAACGGTTCGGTGATCGGGTGCTTTATGACTTCCACCTCCGGCGCAATGTCCGTGAGCAGCGCTTGGTCCTCTGCGGTCAACTCAGGGTTCTCCGGTGTATAGATCACAGGTTGCCAACCATGTTGCGGAAGGTATTTGCTGAATTTCAACCATCGGTACACTCCGGCCCCTCCGTTCGGTGGCCAGTAGTACGTAATGATCAATACCCGCTTCATGCGGTCTTCTCTTCCTCTTCAGGATCGCTCAATGCCCTGCGCGCTTCCATGACCAATGCGCCCAACGCAAGCAACAGCACTAAACCACTACTGGCCATTGCAAATGGTCTGGAGGTATGGAACGGCTTGCTTTCGATCTTGAACACCACCGTATGTTCTCCAGCCGGAACGGCCATGGCGCGCAACACATAATCGGCACGTACATGTTCGGCAGGCACGCCATCGATGCTTGCTTTCCAATCCGGGCCGTACCAGATCTCGCTGAAGACCACTACCCCACCGCTGTTGCTCCGCACGGTATAGGTGAGTTCGTTGGTGGCGTATTTCGTGAGTTCCACGCTGGAGCTAGGGTCCGGTTTCGCAGTGGTGCTCCCTAAGACTGCTTTGTATCGTTCATCTACTACTGCTGTGGTGCGCGGGTCGATGTTACCGAGCTCCATGATCTCCTCATTGCTGTTCGGCACCCACTTCAGCTGATCTACGAACCATCCGTTGCCGTATGCGTTGTTGTTGCGGATCGGTGCGCGTTCCGGACTATAGATCAAGTACCGCGTGTTGAGCATGTTCAAGACATGTTCATTGGCCAACAAGCTATCCATTGCCGGCATGCTGGTGCCGCTCTGCAACATACCGATAACGCGCTGCATGCTCGGCGAAATGTGGAACTCGATCAGTTCTTGGTAACGTTTCAATTTTGCGCCGTGGTAACCACCCAAGCTGCGATGGAAGTAACTCACTTTGGTATCATTGAACGGATTGGCCAAGCCCAACACGCGGTAATCCGCATGTTTACGCAGACTGCTGAATCGTGCCCGCAATTCATCTTCCTTGCTTAGTGGTTTGATCCCACCTTGTTCAGCTTTGAGCCTTGCCATATTCGCATCGTGATCGGCTTGCGCAGCTGGTGACCATTCCGATTCCAAGATCGCTTTGTCGGCATCGTCCGGTGTGTATGGACGATCATACGCTACTTGATCCACCCATTGCACCAAGCGCCCACGCTCCTTCTCATTGTTCATGTAGCGCTTATCAACGGTCCATTGATCAACGAGGATCAATAGACCCAACCCAGCGATCAATACCGGAGCACCGACTTTCTTCTTGCCGAACAGGTAGATCAATAGCGATGCCACCACTACAAATGCAAAACTGCGCATGGCATCTGCACGGAACATTCCGATCCGCACATCCTTCAAGCCATTAACGAACTGCAAAAGCTGCCCTTCCTGTTCCGGCGAGCTATCCATCTGCTCCGTGAACGACTCACGTTCCTGCTCGCTTACGAAGTTGAAGATCGCATCCGGGTCCAACAGGAATGCGAACAGCAGCCCTGCGATCACTCCCATCCCGATCAACGAACGTTTCTGAACAGCGGGTGACCACCCTCCATTCTTTATCAACCGGTCCAAATAAAGTATTCCCAGAACCGGCGCGGCCAGCTCAACAATGACCAGTATGATGGTTACAGCGCGGAACTTGTTGTAACCGGGCACGTAGGTCAAGAAGAAATCCGTTAGCGGCATAAAATTCCTACCCCAGCTCAATAACAAGGTCAGGAACATGGCACTGAACAGGGCGTAGACCAATGCGTCACGCATGAGGAACAACCCGACTACCAGGTACACGATCAGGAGTAAACCGGTGAGCACCGCAGCGTTCATTCCTGCTACCTCTGCAATACCGTCCGGTGAGTAAGGCGCAGCGTTCGAGATCTGGATCAAGACCATCAATAACACCAACGAACCCAGCATCCACCAACGCCCAAGACCTTCCGTCTGCAACAACATCAGGAGCATCAATAGCATGATGATCGCACCAGCGTATTGCGGACCGGATGTACTGAGCTGATCGCCCCAGTAGCGGTTCATTTGCGAAATGTTCTTGCGGAACTGCTGCGGTGCATTGGCGAGGTCTTCCGGCGCTGTTCCGATCGCGCCCGTTGCGCCGCCCTTGGCATCGGGGATCAAAAGGGTGAATGACTCCTGCTTGCCATAGCTGTATTGTGTTACATAATCACGGTCCAACCCGCCAGTTCGGACGCTTTCCGCAGATAAGCCACTCGGAGTTATGGTCAACTCGCTTTTCCCACGGGTACTGAACTTGCCGTATTCCAGCGTACTCCACAGCATTCCTATGTTGCACAGCAATGCCAACGTAACCGCCACCACACCGAGTCCGGACCGTTTCAGGAAATCGGCCCCAGTGCCAGCACGGAATGCCCGCACAGCTTCAGCCAGTGCAAAGAGCACCAGGAGGATCGCCAAGTAATAGCTGACCTGAACGTGGTTCACCATCACCTGTAGGCCCAAGAACAAGGCAAGCAAAGCGGCACCCAACAACATCCTACCGCGATAAAGCATGTAGGCACCCCCAAGCACCATGGGCATATACCCGATGGCATTCGCCTTGCTCGTGTGTCCGGCAGGAAGGATCACGAAGAAGTAGGATGAGAATGCAAATGCGATCGCACCAACAACCGCCAACCAAGGGTTAACATTCAGGATCCTTAGTAATATGAACATACCTAGCAAGTACAGGAACAGAAAGCTCGCAGGCCTTGGCAGAAAACCATGGAACATGGAGTCCGCATGCTTCAGCAAGTTCGCGCTCCAGATGACACTGATCTGATAGGCCGGCATTCCACTGAACATACTGCCGGTCCAAAGGGCTTCTTCACCGGTTTCGGCGCGATGCTCTTCCACCTCATGCGCCATCCCTTGCCATTGCTTTATATCGTGCTGGTTCAGTTGTTTACCTTCCAGTACGGGACTGAAATAGATCAGACTGAGCGCATAGAACAGCGCTAAGGCTGCAACAACTGGGATAAAGCGTTTCCAGGGGATCGTGTTCATAGGGTTCGGTTCTATTTGATCTCTTCGAAATCAGCGTCGGTTATAGTGCCGTTCGTCACGGAACTATCCTTGTCCGGTGGAACGTTCTCAACCCGAATTTCGCCTTTCGGACGTTGATCCACTTGACGCCCAGAAGAGGAAAGTGTATTTCCACCTGATTGCTTGGTCGCATTGCGTTTCATCAACAACCTAAGGATCCACCACATGGCGATCAAAATGAGAATTGTGCGCAACGTGCCCGGCATACTAGCTTCGAAAGGGTCCATCTGAAGCGGCCAAAGATAGTTCCGACCACTCAGCCACCTTGGATCGCCGTACCTTTGCCGCCCAATACGCGCCCGGCGCGCAATTTTACCCCATTCGACATGTCCACCTTTGAAGAGCTTGGTCTACGCGCGGAACTTCTCCGTTCCCTTACAGACATAGGCTTTACTACACCTACACCTGTTCAGGAAAAGGCTATTCCTTTGATGCTGAAGACGGAAAAGGACGTGGTAGCCCTTGCACAGACCGGTACCGGAAAAACGGCTGCTTTCGGACTTCCAATGCTCGAATTCCTGGATCCACAGGACCGCAGTATCCAAGGGTTGATCCTTGCCCCAACGCGCGAATTGTGCGTGCAGATCAGCAAGGACATGGAGAAGTTCGCGGCGAATATGAAGGGAACACGCATTGTTGCGGTCTATGGTGGATCGAGCATTCGCGATCAAATTCGCGATATTCAGCGTGGTGCACAGATCATTGTGGCTACCCCGGGTCGTTTGCTGGATCTATTGGGTCGCAAGGCGGTTGACCTATCTACAGTGGATGTTGTTGTGCTGGACGAGGCAGACGAAATGCTGAATATGGGCTTTCAGGAAGACCTTACGGAGATCCTGCAGACCACACCACCGGATAAGCGCACGTGGCTCTTCAGTGCTACCATGAGCAATGACGTGCGGCGCATTGCTAAACGCTATATGCGTGAATTCGAGGAACTGAGCATTGATCGTTCCGAGAAGACCGCTCAAGCCATCGATCACCAATATTCCGTGGTTCATTCCAAGGACCGCTATGCGGCATTAAAGCGTTTCATTGATGCGGACCCGGACCTTTTCGGTATCGTATTCTGCCGTACGAAGCACGAAACACAGGACCTGGCAACATCGTTAGTGAAGGACGGCTACAACGCAGACGCCATCCACGGAGACCTGAGCCAAGCACAACGTGATCATGTGATGGGTCGTTACCGTGCACGGAGCATACGGATGTTGATCGCCACGGACGTTGCAGCCCGCGGTATTGATGTACAAGATGTAACGCATGTTATCCACTTCGACCTACCTGGCGAGGCAGAGAATTACACGCACCGCAGCGGTCGTACAGGCCGTGCAGGACGGAAAGGGATCTCGCTAAGCATCATTGGCGTGCGCGATGTGAACAAGGTGCGTCATTTGGAACGTTCATTGAAGACACACTTTACTTATGTGCGCATTCCGGGTGGCGCTGAGATCGGTAAGCAACAGGTAATGGCTTACATGAAGAAGTTGAAGAGCGTTGAGGTTGATAATGAAGGCTTATCCGAATTGATATCCGAGGCGCGCATAGAGCTGGATACGTTCAGCAAGGAAGAATTGATCGATCGGTTCATGAGCATGGCCTTCAACCGCATTTTGGATGCTCACCGCAAGTCATACGATCTGAACGTGGACATGAGCCGTAAGGACCATAGTGCGCGTGCTGAGCGTCCGACATCGGCTGAGCGGTTCAGTACGGGAAGGCAGATGTTCATCAACCTCGGCACTGCTGATGGTTTCGATAAAGGCAAGATGCTCGGATACATCTGTGGTATGAGCGGCTTGAGCGGTGAACTCATCGGCCGTATGATGATCAAGGATGTTTATTCGTTCGTGGACATTGAACCCGATCATTTTGAGCAAGTGAAAAATTCTTTTGCTAATGCCAACTATAAAGGTCGCAGCGTGCGCGTTGATGAATCTTCCGGTGGCCAAGGCGGTGGTGCCCCACGCGGAGGCGGTGGCGGCGGTTCCCGAAGTGGCGGCGACGGAAGAGGATACAAAGGCGGCTCCGGAGGTTCTGGTGGTGGAGGCTATAAAGGAAAAGGCGGCGGTGGTGGTGGCTACAAAGGCAGTTCCGGTGGCGGCGCAGGACATCGCGGCGGCGGCGGTTATAAAGGCGGTGATGAGCGTGGAGGCTTCAAAAAGAAGGAAGGTTTCTACGAGCCTAAGCCGAAGTTCCCGAAAAAGGAGCGGAAGACGCGGTCGTAGTGTTGGGTTTAGGGTACCGATCACCTGTTACAGAGTATTGCCGTACTAGACCATAGGTCGTTTCGGGATTTTTGGTTGTTCGGTGTTGCGCACTGCGATCTGCCATTGCTAACTGCTAAATGCAAACAGTAAGCTGCCATTGCAAACTGCCAACTCAAGACTGCAAACTCCTCTGTCTTCTACTTTTACATGCGAGATGGATATTGCGGCTACACTTGCGGAAGATCGGAGCAAGCAGAACATCGATCGCGTACGTGAATATGTTGGCTCGAATGCTGTAAGGTTCAGGGAATTAATGCAATTAGTGCTGTA
This sequence comes from Flavobacteriales bacterium, assembly GCA_017987115.1. Lineage (GTDB taxonomy): Bacteria > Bacteroidota > Bacteroidia > Flavobacteriales_F > PHOS-HE28 > PHOS-HE28. The sequence goes on from JAGNUG010000014.1 coordinate 37,238, forward strand.
CGGTTCGGATCGCGAACAGCAAATGTCTTCCTGGGTGCTTTCCGAGGTCTGTGATCATCGACCAGAACTAGCTAAAAAGTGGGCCGGCCAAATGCTCTCACTTTTGGATGGATCCGTACACCAAGGCACACACCGCAATATTATCCGTTGTTTCCAGTTCATGGAACTTCCGGCACAGCATCACGGAATGATCACGGATAAAATGATGGCGATCTTAACTGATCCGCATCAACCCATTGCTTCCCGGGCCTACGCGATCACCGTTGCCATGCGAATGGTTCACCGTTATCCGGAACTAGCAACTGAATTGAAGTTATTGATCGAGGAAGTGTTACGCGTTGATCCCGGTCCCGCGATCCGATCACGCGCAATAAGAGCGAGAACAAGATTGACGAGGTTTCCTATTTGAACCTTCGTTGTTCAGTGCTGGTTCTATACCGATCGGTAAGTGTGTCACAGAATGCGACCCGGTATCCGGTAACTGTATACTCCGAATATCAATGCTGCACAACGAAACGGTGTACGGATCTTAAGGCATGCTGATCCGCCGGTTTGTATTCCAATACATAGGTCCCCGGAACCAGTGAACTCGTATCCACCTGTTCGTTGGTGTTCAGCATTGTCCTCGAGATCACCAATGCACCTGTCAGCGACCTGATCTGGATCACGCCTCCGATCTCCTTGGTTCTTATGTAAAGGACTTCATCGGCAGGCGATGGCCATATCGCGGACCCAACCGCAAGGTATTCGTCAATACCAACAAGTGTCCCTGCGCATTCGCAAGTCTCTGAATAGACATCGTCCAACGTTGCCTCGTCGCCATCATCACAGGGTGTTCCAGGGAGAGCACCGCCTCCGATAACATTTTCACAATCCGCAATTTCAACTCCGGTCCCTAGGGCAATTGCTCCTAATGAAAGGTCGAAGTAGGAGCCCGATGCCGTAGTGACCAACTTCAGCGCACGGACCATGTAGCGCGTATTGGCCATGTATTGTTCGGTTGCCGTGAACGTCGTTCCGGTGACCAGTGTATCCGTAAGCTGTACGATCGTATCGTTTACTTCATCGATCCGGTAGACATGATATCCATCCACTTCAACCGGGGATGGCTGCCAACTGAACGTTGAATACCATTGATCATTTGATACGACAAGATCGGTCGGAGGAGCGGTGTAGAACATACGCACCGTAGGGTCTCCCATAAGACCCATTTGAACGCGGCCCAACGATTGACCTTGCCATCCGCCATTCTGCAACGTATAGTCCTGGTTGCTATTGTTCATGGAGCGCAACGCGCAATAACCGATCGGCTCGCCCATGGCCAATGGATGCAAATACCAATTCGGCATACCGCTCCATACATGAGCAAGTCCGTTGCCTCTCACAAGAACAGCCCTCAGGAAATTGTCACTGTTGTCCCAATCACCGAAGTAACTTCCTAATGACATGTTGAATACGGCACCGTGGGAATTATTCACCATATCGAATGATGATAGTCCATTGGTAGTACCTGCAAGCACCGTTCCTCCGGGGCCAGGTAGTTGAAGGCCCGTGCCACTTTGGTACATGATAAGCTCATCGTGGTTCAAATAATGTTGTACGTACGGACCATTGGCGATACTCAGCTCCGTGATACTATCCAAGCCAACACATGCTGCTGAGCTTTGATATCCAGACATGCTCAACGGATCCGATACCCATTGAAGATCATCCCAGACCGAAGCTCTTGTTGGTACTGTGAATTCTCCCGTTTTCCATTCATGTGCTTTCGCGAAATAACCGCGAAGCATATTCAGCTCACCTTCCGGGAAGGATGGCATATCATCAAAATCCACTCGCCCAACTTGCAGTTCAACTGCGGAAGGAAAATCACTCTGATCGAATTTGCCATCACCAGGAACGTTGTGATTCCAACTGAAATTGCTTGCAGCCGTATTCACGGAATTATCCGTCCACGTACCATTCATCTCACCATAATAGCCGTCGCAAGGCCAAGCACCGCGGTGTTCCGGATGCCCATCGGGATTAACACTACCACTGTAAGGAACAGGAACATGCCCAATAACATAGACCGCTTTGACCTCAGTTGGTGCTGCATTGTAGTCCGTTCTAACAAGCGTCCTGACCGAATTCACAGAAGCAGAACTAAGCACATCATGGCGTTTCACGATCCAACCGTCGGCGAGAAGGTCTTCTTCAACCTCTGCCAATTCACTGACCAAAGATGCGGCCGCACTACTTTCCACCAACAAGATCAGCTGACCACGATATGCAATTTCAGGCACCCGGATCCCCGAACGGATATAACCATATGCCGACCCACCCCCGGAGCGTACAACACGGTATTCATAAGCGGACCCCACTTGCACCGTAGCATCGGTAAAACTCAAAGCCGTGCCAGGAAGATCGGCAATGACACTGCCCCAATTAGTTGCACCATTTGCTCGGCGATAAATGGAATACCCGGTTGAACCAGCGTAATCATTCCACTTGAGCATGATGGACGTCTCGCCTGAAGGAATGGTGGCCATAACACGCACAGCCTTGGCGTTACTTGGACTGGTCGATTGACCAAAACCGCATCCATAGAACGCAACTATCAGCGGGAAAAGCAAGGCTCGTTTCATCGGTTCTCGGGAACTTCTCACTAGTGTAAACAACGAAAGGGACGCAAAGTTCGGTAATTCAGGTACCTTTTGGCAAGTATTTCAGGGAGTTAGCTCTGATGAATGCGCTGTATGGCAACTATATACGCTACAACAAAGGAACAGGATCAATGCGAGCTGGAACAGACCTGTACAAATGCCGAGAATACTATTTTGTCAGGCCTTATGGACCGATCCGACAAGTAGCATGATGAACTCCACAAAAGTCTTTCTTTTTACCTCCTTGATCTCAATGACCGCGTGCAATACGACCGGGGCGTCAAGTGATACCGCACTGAAGCCAGCAGAACTGGCTAGCTCAGGCAATTCCGACCAAGACCTCACGGGCTTCACCAAAGCTTATTTCGCTAGTGGTTGCTTCTGGTGCGTTGAGGAGGTATTTGAAAGTGTGAAAGGTGTAGCAGAAGTGGTTTCCGGATATTCCGGTGGTAAGGAACAGAACCCCACCTATCAACAGGTCGGAAGTGGAGCAACTGGTCACGCGGAAGCAGTTGAAGTGTACTATGACCCTGAACTGGTCAGTTATCAGACATTGCTCGACGTGTTCTTCGCAAGCCAGGACCCTACTACTCCCAATAGACAAGGCCCTGATGCAGGAACACAGTACCGGTCCATTGCTTTTTATTCTACGGATCAGGAAAAAACATTGATCGAAGCCACTATTGCGAAATTGAATGCCTCTGGCACATTCGATGCTCCGATCGTAACTGAGATCACTCCATTTGAGAAATTCTGGCCTGCCGAGGATTACCACCAGAATTACGTTCGCTTACACCCGAACGAAGGGTATGTGCGCGGTGTTTCAATTCCCCGCTTCGAGCGATTCAAGCAGCAACTACCTGAGGTGCTGAAGTAGTTCCACTTGATCCCGGATCGGTAACTAAACGTTGGCTCTTCAGATCTCTTCCAAAACTGAACTTCCATTGGACCGGTCACCACTGGTCCATTGCCACTCCTCGTGTAATCGCAATTTTCCATTGTGAAGGATCTCCGGTGTTGAGCGACATATTCCGGTCATCAACTCCCCGAGTTCGTTGACCTGGTGGTAACGCATATCCAAGCTGCCTTTATCATCTACCAGAGCGATCAAGTGCCCTTGAGTGATCCTGCCTCCTTGATAAGAACACGTGACAACACGACCTTTTTGGTGGTACTGAAAAATGACCTCTTCGGAGATCTCTCCGTTCGGTGTATTACTCAAGGGCCGGAAACGACGGCCTTCATAATCTATCATGATCTCGAATTCGTTACGAACTACTTCCTCAAATAAAGAACCGCATCCCGGAATGGCGATGATGCACTTTCGACAAAATAAATATCCAGTTGCCGATCCACATCGGCATAACAACTATCCACTTGTGCATGCTCACGTTTCCAAGTGAGGACAGCATTCACTTGCTCCTTGGTTCCAGGTGAATATGCATTCAGCCTGACGCACGGATCATTGCTAACTGTATGATCTCCCACGTGACCGAGTGGTGACATGCCCGTATTCCATTGCACTGGACCGAATTGTGTATTCGCAATAAAATTATCCATCACCACCACATGTTCGTCCAACACGCCCATGTAATTGGAGAAATTACTGTGCAACCAATTGCTGCTATAATTCAGGGGCAACAGCACCATTCCATTGCGCAACGTAGGGCTCAAGATCAACAGCTCATTACATTCCTTGCCCAGCGCGGCGGATCCCTCGCTCTGTATCTTCAAATGATAGAGGTCCAACGGAACGACAATGACAATGATGACCCCCAATACGATGTTCGGTGTAGGCGAAATAACTAGCCAGCAACAGAGAAATAGCATCGCGAACAACAACAGACGAGCAGATGTATTGAACCCGCCTGCCATCGCATCCGGCAGGATGAAATAGGCCACCAGCCCCACTATGCTGATAAGCAACCAACTATCCGACCGCAGAATTTGTCGACCGAATTGATTGATACGAAAGATCATCGCGGATATTCCGACAAGACAAAAAGTCAATGCGATACCCGCGCATAGAACATGCTCCCCGACTAGTCCAAAACCATTGAATACTCGCCCACTCCAGATCATTGAAACAAGTTCCATCAGTTCGATCCGCGTACTGGCTACTTCTGCAGGAGGTACATGGCTGAAATAAAGCACCGTGAACACTAACGGCAGAATTGCTGACACTCCGAGTGCGACCACTACCCGACGAAGTTGCTTTGGGTCGGCACCATCCTTCACGATCGCTAACCACACGATGACGCTACCGATCACTGCAATGGTCACGAAGAACGTGGAGAGGTGAGCGAAATACAGAGCGAGCAACACCATGGCCAATGCGGGTATCCGTATGCATGACCCTTGGGCCCCGCGCATCACCAATGTGATCGCAATGAACATCAGCGGAAAGCTTAAACAGAAATTCTGATAGCCCATCCAGATGGTATGTGCCAATAGAAATGGCATGATCAATAAACTAGCCCACTTACGTTCCGGAGCGATCGTACCGATGAAGAAACGGAATGACCAAGCAAGGCCGATGATGCTACTTCCCCAAACTAATTTTTCTACGACCCATGCAGGTATGAATGTCATGAGTGCTGCACCGACCGCTTGTCCGAACCAGTAAGGATCCGGATAGTGATTCAGGTGGAAGAACTTGCTGATGAACGGTTCATTAAGGACGAGGTCTCTCACAAGTCGAGCACCATATAAATGGACCGGACCATCCAACGTTATGAACCACTTCGATACGAAAAGTGGTACGACATGGATCGTCGTAATGATCCAAAAGAGCCATGGCTCGATCCTGGTCCAGAATGAACTGCGCGTGTTCATCGTGTGGTGCTAAGGAATACCGGGCACTTCATTTCCGTTCATATACATCGACACGCAGATCATCGACACGCTGCTCATTTCCCGCTTGGTTCCAGATATACATCTTCACATTGTCGGCCACATCGCGCACTTCCGGAGATAAATAGTCCATCACCTTCGTTATCCATTCATTCCGAGCATCCGGCGGAATGACCCATGGCTCCGTTCGGTATTTGTAGGCATCCCCTTTATGATGGAACGAAATGACCATCAAGGGAGGCACTACAACGCTATCACCCACCCACAAGCGTGCAGTGGCTCGTATCCACACATGATCCTCTTTAGTTAGTGCACTAAATGGTTCATCAGGTCCGGAGGCGAACGCATCATCACGATCAAGTAGTCGTACTCCGTTCGGTCGGTCATCGTAATTATCCAGGAACAATGTGCGTCCAACGTATCCGGAAGTATCCGAAAACACCTCTTGCGTAATCGAAGAACGATCAACGGACAAGAGTTGTTCAGCTCCGTCAGGAATGGTCGTCCTTGCAAAGATCGCTGCGTAATATCCGGCAGTCATCCGTTCTTTGCTCAGAATCCGGTTGTTCCATTGCCAGGTTTGGAACAGGTTGAGAACGACACATGCGGATACACCGATCATTGCTAATGTCCTAGCCCAGCTGATCGTAGCCAGATCACGCAATAAGAAACCCAGCGGGATCGCCAATAGCACATATGCTGGCACGATGGCACGCGCGCTAAAGCTGCCGCCGGCATACCACCAATTCGTCCAACTGCTGATCAAATAAACATCCGCGATCAGAAAAAACAGTACCGCCCAGAACAGATGCCTTCCATTATGCCATAACGATATCAGCCCGGTAACCGCAAGGAACATCAACGGTGTATACACGAACCAACCTTTCCTGAAACTGAACAAGAACTCCTTCACGTGAGGTGATCCCAGATCCAATCCTTCACCGGGATTCACGTACGAATAGAACACCCAATTGCCAGTAACCGCATGCCAATAAAAAAGCTGCGGTGCAATGAATATCAGTAACCCTACCAATGCAATAAGGATATGATGTGGAACCTGTGCCACTGATCTCCACTTTGCCAAGAAACCGGCATGCGTTGCCCAAAGGACCGGGATCAACACATATACCACTTCAGATGGGCGCACCAATGTCATGAACCCGACCACAGCACCGATCAAGAACGCCGACCCGAATTCCGGCCGTTCGTGCCACTTGATCGTTAACAAGATCAGCGCCGCACAAAGCGTGAACAAGAAGGGATGCGTGAGCAATGTTCCATCGAATGCAGCCAACTGGAAATAATTGGTTCCGAGCACGATCACGGTCAGCAGGACCGCTGACCATCCTTCAGTGAAAAAGTGCATCAGCACACGCCTGAACAATGTTAGCCCGATAAGGATATAGATCAGCGCACCGAAGGTCACCAACCAACGATAGGGTTCTGAAAAACCATCCGCCGCATATCCTAACGGGCTAGCAATTGCATGCGCCGCGAAGAAGAATGGTGCATAGGCAATGGCCATACCTGAGCTGTACTTGATCACACGTGCACCATCCTTTGCGTCCACGAGTTGATAGAGCGTTGATGACGGTTCATAGGTGGCCATGACCTGATCCAGCCAAGCATGATCCTGTAAGGCAATATCATCATGAATAAAACAGGCCGGTAGGTAGAGATAGTACCCGAAAACATCCCATGTCAAAGCACTTTTTGTGGAGCCCGTGGAACGCAGTATCAACATCAACGCGCACAACCCGAACAACACCAATAAAGAAGGGCGTTCAAGCATGTTCCACTGTGACCCGCTACTGACCTTCACTGTTTCTGTCGTTCTTTCCAGAGCCATACCGTGCAAAGATGCTCCTTAAGCGGATCATTCAGTCAACTTCCTCAAAGCCTCCCGTACGCTCAATGGCGACAATGATCTGGAGCTGACAAAAGCACGCACGCTATCCGGTGCTGTACTTGAATATTCGCGAAGCACCCAGCCAATGGCCTTACGGATAAAAAAATCAGGGTGCGTTGCCAGTGAATCAATGTTCGCGAACATTAGCTTTTCATCGATCTCCTCTTTCCATTTCAACTGAAACAGCAATGCCGTCCGGTTCAACCATAGATCGTTGCTATGCATCCAATGAGCATTCCATGCATTGATCTCCTTCGGATAGCGTTTCAGGATCACTCCGACCACATTCACCGCGAGTGCATCAACTGTATCCCACCAACTCTTTGTGGTGATGAGGTCTTCCACCAACGGCAGATCGTGCGGTCCCATTTTCTTTGCAGCTTTCATCATCAGATCCAACGCCACCTGATGCATTTCGCGTTCCGGCAATGAAAATGTTGACCGGGTGATCGATGGTAATTCCTCCAACAATGGCTTACCATGGATCGCGATATGCTCTTTCAAAAGTTCCCGGCGCAACGGCGTTTTAATTCCGAAGAACGGAAAATGCCCCTTCATGTATGCGCTCATTGCTTTTGCATTCGCAGCGTTCGCATGCTGCTTGAAAGCCACGTGGAGCGGAACCAGATAGGGATGCATTAGAGGCAAAATTGAGGAACGATCATGACCGGACGGTTGTGCTTCAGAGCCTTTGGGCGGTTCGTATGTACTATACAGATCAGAACAAAGGTGCTATTGATCCTTCATCCGAATGAACCTTCCATTCCGATAAATATCCGTTCGAGTCAGGTCGCCTTTCTCGTCGTAGAACTTGAATTCTCCATGCGCGAATCCCATTTTATGGTGCCCAGCAAACTCAATTCTTCCGTCAGGGTGTTTCGCAACAAAGTCACCATCGGGCCTGCCATTGTAACACATGGCAACAGTAGTTGCTTCGCTGAACGGGACCGTGAATACGTTCTCCCCTTCCAACAATTTCCCTCGACTATCCCATGCCACCCTTTCACCATGAAGCGCACCGTTCTTGTATCCCTTGACCCATTCTATCCCTCCGTTCGGATGATAAGTTGTGATCTTTCCATGCAGCTCCCCCTTTTTGTAGAACAAGAACAGCTGCGGGACGCCATCGTCATAGTAGTACAGAACCTTGCCATGCATTTTATCTTTTTTGTACTCTGCCTTCTGTTTCAGTCTATCCTTCCTATCGAAGTACGAAACGATGGTCCTGTTAGATCCTGGTTTCAAAGGCTTGGTGACGCTGTATTCGTATTCTGAATTTTCCAGATACAGCGTATCCGCTTGCTGCGAATAATTATCCAATGCGCAGGTCATGAAACTGAGTATGATCAAATATCGCATTCCAAGTTCGTGCTAATTCTCAGCTAACGTACTGAATAGATCAAGTGTCTTTGGAAAGGCCTCTTCAAGTTCCAATAATTCCTTCTTCGCACTTAACCCACCGGCGTACCCTACCAATTCTCCTTTACTACCAATAATACGGTGGCACGGAACAATGATACTGATGGCGTTCGCACCGTTCGCCGATGCTACAGCACGGACGGCCGTTGGCTCAGCTATCTTGGATGTAAGTTCCGAATAGGACCATGTACTCCCGAACGGCACCGTTCGCAATGCTTGCCAGACCTCACGTTGAAAATCCGTACCGACCAAGTTGAGGGGTAGTTCAAATTCGGTTCGCTCACCTTGAAAGTACTGTTGAAGTTGCGTGATCGCTTTTTCAATGACCGGTGAAATTCCTTCTTCAAAAGAAGCGTCAAGTCCGCGCTGGATGCGTGTATCAATAGTTGTACGCATTTTTCGGTAACGCCAATCGCACAAACACAAGTCTCCTTCGAACGAACCAAGGATCAACTCACCAAATGGCGTCGGGAGAGTTCGTGTAATGATCGACAACATGCCGAATTCGTTATTGAGCGGAAATGGATCGCCGTTAAAGATACTTCGCATTATGGATCTCCCATAGACCTCCCTCTTTAGGGGGATAATGTGGTTCAACACATGTGTACGTATTAATTTAGTGGTCAATTCGAACATCATTAAGACCTACTACTCAATGAAACGCGCAGCATTTCCTCTCCTTGCACTTATCATGATCATTACAACTGGTTGCGGTGGTAATTCAGAGAATGACCCAGATAACGATGCCGCTTACGGCGAATTCGAATTTTCCGACGATCAAGGTACGGGCGGTGATCTATTCGCTTCCGATGAGCCTAGTGTGTTCTCCAACAATAACAACAACTTGACAATGCACCCGGTTATGGACCAGAAGACCGGGATGGTCATGTATCAAATGCCACTACCATCATCCTGGAGAATATCAAGCACCGCTTCTGGAGATGAGCCAAGTATTGTGGGGCCTGGTGGTGTAAAAGTGTTTTACCGGAATGGCGGATCCTATTCGTATTCCAACGACCCCAATATTCAACGGAGCTACCAACAGGCCGGCCAACAAATGCGTGCTCCGTTGGAGATCGGTGCGTACATCCAGCAGGACCTGGTCCCTGGAATGGCCAGGAACGGACATAAGCTTGTTAAGCAAACTCCTTTACCGCAGATCGCAGCGCGCAATAAAGCGTATAGCGCAAAATTGTTCAAAGCCATGCCTTCGCAAGAACACAATTTCGCCATGGGTACGGAATGGCTGAACAATGATGGTGAACAACTTTTCATGATCGTGAACTTGAACATAAGTCAAGGACAGAACGATGTCTTTTGGTATGCATCGCTGCAAGCATTAACTGCTGAGAAGTCCACCTATGAAAACGCGAAAATGGCATTGATCAACGGTCTTGTGAATACCCAGGACAACCCACAACAGATCGCTGCCTACAACGCCAGTGAACAACAAAAGTCCAATCAAAGCTGGGCGCAACACAATTCGCGCATGCAACAGAACCAAGCCGCCTTCGATCAACAACAAGCCACTCACCGGAGTACGTGGGATGCGGTCAACAATGCCAGTATGAATGCATACAATAACCGTAGTGCATCACAGGACCGAATGCAACACCAAACGATCAACTCCATCTACGAAGAGAATACGGTGACCAACTCGACCAATGGCCAACAATATCAGGTCGATGCCGGATCGGATCAGTATTGGATGAACAGCAGCGGCGAGTATATCCCGAGCAATGACGCGACCTATAATCCGAACACCGACCCGAACGTGAACAACCAGACCTGGGAAGAAGCGGTGCCGGAGCCGTAGCTAGTACCGTAGCTAGTATTGTTTTTTTGAGAACGCCGATCACTTCTTGACGATGTGCGTTAAAAACATTGATGTACACTGCAAGCATATGAACGCGCTAACGCCTAGCATTTACGCCATTAAGTTCCAACATACAATAAACAGCTACGGTACAACTATCAATTCGCTATCACTGCACTATGACCCGTTCGTTGTAAATGGATTCTCCTATGCTCAACTTCACCATGTAGACCCCCTTGGCAACTGAACCCATATCGATCGGCTCGCGAACAACAGATTCATTAACGCGGATCGTCCTTTGCAGAATCGTTTTTCCGGTTGCATCCAAGATCTCTATCGCTGCAAGGCCCACATCCGCATTCTCCAAGTTCAAAAAGAATTGACCATTGTTCGGATTAGGTTCAATGCGAATGAGCGCACTTTTCTCAAATTCTGAAATACCTATCGGAATGGCTGAATTTCCAACACCCATGCAGTAATCTCCGCTTGCAAGAAGGTGGTCATCGAATGTTACAACACCATTCGAAAAGCTTGAAGCATTCGCAACAGCAGAGAAAACAGTTGAACCAGCAGGCCTCCACAGCAGCGTGTAGTTGGAGGCGGGCTGCGTTAAGTCGAGCGGTGTTCCACCGGCACATGCTGCCGCAATATTCACCACCATGTTCATATTTGCTCCACCCAAACTGGTAAGAGGCCAAATGCGCTGAGCACGCATGAATCCGACCGGAGCATTCGCAGGGATATCATCGGCCGTAACCCCGGTGCCGCCATCATGACCAAAAACCGCATAGTCCGTTGTATCCAAGCCGAATGCGATCAAATTCAGACCGTGGGTTGTTGATGTGAACCGCGGATCCATAAAGCTCTTTCCGTTCCATACAGCATCCAAGTCCATGGCCACTTCCGTATTGTCATCGGCTAATGGGGCTTTCGATGTAACCCATTCCGTACCGGTGAAATTCCCATTGCCATTCGCGGTATTTCCATTTCCCGATAGATCTGGTACGCTGGTCCCGGAAGAGACATTGTAATTATACCCTACCATCAAGCCGGTTTCCGTACCTGACATTTCCTTGAATATGCGCTCCTTGATCTCCGCACCGGTCAAGGCGACATTATAAACCGCTGTTTCATCAAGATTCCCGAAGGTCTGGAAGTTGCTCATTGTGGTCCAGGATGATACACCAATGATCAATGGATTGGTGCTGCTGGATATCGCAGAATTGCTCACGGGATCCGAACTGACTTCCACCCCATTGATGTAAGTCTTGATGGCTACACCTCGCTCATAGGTCATTGCAATATGATGCCAATGTTGAGCCGTCGGATTCATCAGTCCATCCAAGGTCTCATAATGCGTTGGATTCCACACCTCTGAATAAACACGCCCTTGGTCCACTCCTAAAATGTACCCCGTGTTATCCAAGTTGAACTTACCAATGATCTTTTGGTTATCACCGATATCGCGCAATTGGAACCAGGTCATTACCGTAAGCTGATCACCGGGGTTCAGCATTGCGTTGTTACCTGCATTGAGCAACTTGATCGCACTTGTTGCCTGGTATTCCGCATAATCGATCCTGAAGGCATTACCGGCAGGGGTTTGCGCCATTACGCCGATGGTCAAGAATGCTAGGCATGCTGTGAGTACTTTTCCGTTCATGTTCTGTCGTATTGGATCGAAATGGTTATCAATGGTTTAGTATGAATCGTTCGAAATGCGTTCCTTGTTCCGAAGTGAGTTGAAGGACATAGACTCCGGATCGCTTATCGCTTAGATCCAGTTGTGTTGCAACTCCATTCATTCGCTCTTGCAACAGTACTTTTCCGGTGATATCCAGCACCGCCAGATCGACCTTCGCACGTTCCATGAATGTGATGTTCAGTAGGCCTTCACTCGGTATCGGAAAGATCGAAACACCGCGAAGTACATCCAGTTCCTCATCAATGACGACAGGTGTACTG
>JAGNUG010000099.1 GCA_017987115.1 Flavobacteriales bacterium
CTGCACAAATGCGCGACTATCACGCAAGCGTACTTCGATCCTAACCCTCGTTGCAGGTTGCGGCACCATAAAACGGCCTCGTACCGACACCCGCGAACAGGGAGCCAGCGCAACGTAGACCCCGCATGCTGAAAGCACCAGCAGCAACACGAATATGCCCAAGGGAGCTTCTTCCATGCCGCAAGGTGATCGGTGCGGAGCGCGGCGACAAGCAGGAATGAGCAAGCGGGGGAGGTGGCTGAGAGATGAGCGTGAAAAACGAATTCCAGCGCATGTTCCGAAGTGTTGAAAGCCACTGGTGTGCAGAAACGAAAAAGGTCACCCCGTTGCGGGACGACCTTCTCTGATTCTGCCGAACAATACTTGTTCTACCTACCGCCGCCCCAGGAGCTTGTTGTTGTAGTTGTTCACGGCCATGGCGCTCCATACCATGCCAAGTGGTAAGGTGATCAACAACCCAAAGCCACCCGTGAAGAGGACCACGGGAATGGAGAACAAGAACATGATAATGCCACCGCTAACGGTGGAGTACAACATGCCCAAAGGGCCAAAGAAGAAAGAGAGTATCAGTGCCAAGACCATGCTCTTTGAGGATACAATGATCGTGGTGTTCGGTAGTGAAGTGTTCATGGTGCTCATCGTTTGTTGTTTTCTTCGGGTGCGACGGTATGCCGACCCTGCGATGCGAAATTGTAGCATGCTGGAAGGCGATGCCAGCTAGAACGAGCGGATGGTGCGGTGGAGTGAGAGGGTGGTGGAAATTGCTTTTCGAGTGGCGACCACCGTTCAACGCAATTGTGACCATGCACCCATCAAGGGACCCGTTGCTGAGCCAAGGTATCGGGCAGCTTGGCCTCGATCTTCTTGACGATCCGTTGAATGGAAAGGAACACCAGCATAATGGCCACCACAACGATCAATAGTATGCCGCCACCTGCCATGAGCAACGAACGGTCGCGGAAGGTGGACTTCTGCTTTTGCTTGGCAGCGTTCTCCATCATCGCCTGTATTTGTGCTTGTTGGAATTCGGCGTTGATCTGAGCGCGCAGGTCATTGTACTCCCGGTCGATGCGCCCGATCTCCATTCTGCGCTGTTCGTTCTTCTTCAGGTACAGCCCGTAATACTGCATGAGGCCCTTGGACTGCAAGTTCGGCTCAATACGCGCTACCAATTCAAGGAACAGTTCCGTGGCTTCCTTTTGTGGGCCAATGTCCTGGTTGAAGAAATTGTAGAAGCTGTTGGTCGCAACATTCAGCGCAGCTACTCGCGCATCCGGACCGAAGCGTTCGATGCATGAGGTGATGAATTCGATGAAGGCAATGCTCGTTGTCGGGTTGCGCATGCTTGTCCGGAGCAAGGACTTGATGTGGTCTTGGTTCGCTTGGGTTCCCATTTTCGCTGGCAATGGCGCGAGCGCGTTGTAGATCGCGACATTGTTCTGCCAACTATCCGAACTCCTGGTGGTCAGGTCCAGTAGCATGTCATAGCGGTCCGCCTCGGGGATCTTGCCCAAGAACGTATTCATGCCTGTCAATAGGTTGCTTTTCGCCGTATAGTCCTTTGCCTTGGTGCGCTTGAACAATTGCACCAGTTTATCCTCCACACCCGGCTCGGTCACTACCCACTGCCGGTACTTTTCCTGCTTGTACACATCCCAGTAGCGTTGGCCTTGCGGAAAGATCCAGGAGCCGCTACCTTCCCACGAGTGGAGCGAAGGAGGCACCAATTCCCGTAACCGACCCAACGCTGCTTCGTACGCATCGAAGCCCGTCATATCCTCGGACTCAACGGCCACCCGCGGGTTCGGCGCATTGGTCCGGGCCGTTTCGGTAATGGGTTCCAGTTGGACCTGGTCGGCAGCGGACACATTGGGTTGTTCCTCGAGCTGCAGCTCGCTCAGGTCCACCTTCACGGGTTCGGGATAGGCCCTCTTCTCCGGTATGGGGCGGGCCTCCACATGCCGTTGCGTGGAAGGGACGATGCTCCAAAGGAACACGACGATGCCCAGGATGATGCCCAAGCCGGCCAGCAGCACCAACAGGTGCCAAAAGATCAAACTGATGTTGAAGACGAAACGGTCCTCGACCTTGGTGAAGTATTTGGAAAGCATGGTGTTCAAAGTTTATAGACGGAGACCGCAATGAGTTGCGCTCCTGAATTCAATTGTTGTGTGATCCCGGACTCCCCTTCAATGACCTTGCATACCGAGGTTCCCGGAGCGATCTCGATGACTTCTACAACACCTATCGATCGCTCTTCCAGCACATCGTTCTCACGATAGACATTGAACTGGAATCCTTTCGCCAAGGACAGTTCAGAACCACAGTCGATCTCCACGCGCTTTGCGTTGCCGCGCCGGTCCATCTCCACCACGGTCGTCAATGCCGCTTTTATCCGCAGTGCGGCGTAGACTTTGTTGATGATCTCCTCGCGTATCTGCCGTGGAGCAGCTGCCATTGCCGTGCCCTTGTCAGGTAAAATGTCGGAAGTGGCAGTAAGCGTACCGTCGAAATGCACGGCGGAAGAGCGCTGGTCCTTGATCTTCATGCGCATGTATCCCTTACCCCGGAAACCAGCCGGTACTTGTAGTGTTCCGTTACCCGCGCTACCGGATGTAACTGTACGTCCGCTATCGTAGATCGCCTCGGAACGTGGTTCCGAGAATTCGATGCTGAACCCTGCACGGCAATCCAAATAGGCGTTCGCGGCTGCGCCTTCCAACGCGTCCATACGGTTCTCCAGCGCTCCCAGTGCATGTTCCCTGAAGTCCTCGGCGGAACCGGACGATCCGACATTTCCCGTCGGAAAAGAAAAGCGCACCATAACGAATATGGTATCCTCCAATGCGCCGCGTAACGCCATGAACAAGTGTGAACCGGGTGTCATCGCGTAGCGGATCGATGTGGTGGGGTCCACATCATTCGCATACACCGTGCGGACCAAGCGCCCGTGCTCGTATTGCTCTTCCCGCTTCTTCTCGCCGGTTGGCCAATAGGTGGTGACGGTGCCGTGCAATTCGCCGTCCAGGTAGGTTTCCTCTTTCTTCTTCTTTCCGTCGGCATACCACTCCGTCCAGTTCCCGTGCGGTTTGCCATTCTTCAATTGCCCTTCGCGTTCCTTCACTTTGCCACCGGGGTAGTAACGGACCGTTGGCTCGAAGAGGTCATCCCCTTGGTAAGTCCCTTCGGCGACCTTCTCACCTCCGGCATAAACATCCACGCGAATTCGTGCGCCTTGCTCATCCAGTACGGTGTACCTGCCCTCCGCAATGCGATCGTTGACGTAGGTGTATTCCACTTTTCGGTGACCGTTGGTGTGCCAGAACGTATGGACTCCGACCTTTCTCCCATTGTCATAGCTGCCTTCTTCCTGTTTTACACCGGGCCGGAAGTACGTAGTGTGTAGCCCTACCCGTTTGCCGTTCCGGAATTCTCCGAGGCGTGTGTTACTCCCTTCTTCCACCAGCAAGCCCGTGAATGGCGCACCGCCGAAGTATGCGGTACCATTCCGGTAACTGATCTCGTTGGGATAGGCCGGAAGCAGATCGTTCTGCGCGCAAAGCGGTGCATTGAGCGATCCGAACAAGGCCACAAGTAGGAAGGTCTTGTTCAGGTTCTTTCGGAAGGAGGGGATGTTCCACATATTCGGTCGGCTTGGTACAGGAACACCTGTTGTGCTGCACCGCCGTGGCGAAATTGAGTTGCTCCAGCACGAGTTTCCAGCCCCAACGAGTGGATGGCGTGAAGGAGCGAGAGGATGGTGGAGGGCGGCGTGTGGGCGGCGGTCACTTAGCCCCACAAGGCCCCCAGATCAAATGACCAGACGGCGCATGGGCCTATTGAATGACCAGGCGGCCAATAAACGACCGTCGCTCACTTACTAAACGCACAACGTAGGTGCCAGAGCTGAGATCACCTGCATTAAGAATCAAAGAACCATTGCCGTTGCGTTCTACATCCTGCTGAAGTACCAGCCGACCGGAAGCATCAGAAACATACAATACTGCGCGGCCAATAGCAGAACTTATATAATTGATCCTGACTTCGCCCGAACCTGACGGGTTCGGTGATATGTGCATTTGCTGTGAAGGGTCTGCCGACGTATCCTCAAAACCAACAATTCCCACGCCGCTGCATAGACATTCCACTGACCAAACGTCGTTATAGGTCCAGCTCATGCCATCATCGCATTCCGTACCGGGAAAGGCAATGCCCCCTTGCTGATCCGCGCAGTCGAAACCCCGACATTCGCAATCCATCGACCAACTATCGTTCGTCGTCCAAAGAATACCATCATTGCAGGGTGTGCCGGGCAGACTTGGACCACCAGGATAACCGTTGCAATCAACTAGGGTGCCGATGCAAGAGCAACTCGCATCCCAGAGGTCATTGATGGTCGCAGCGTTATCATCATCACAAACGGTGCCCGGCAACGTCTCGCCGCCAGCCACACCTTCACAATCCAACAGCAGTCCAGAACAATAACAATCCGTACTCCATGTATCACTACCCGTACTCGAGTCGTTGTCATCACAGGGAGTGCCGGGTAGTGCCTTTCCTCCAGCAACTCCTATACAATCGAATGGCAGTCCCATGCACTCACAGTTCAGGTTCCATGTGTCGTTGCCTGTATCTACCAGCCCATCATCACACGGAGTATTGGGAAGAGCAGCGCCCCCGACCATTCCTTCGCAATCGACTAGGAATGGAATGCCCACACATTCGCAGAATTCGTTGATCGTATCATTCACCGTAAGCACCTCCCCGTCATCACAAGGAGCAGAGGGATAGAGCGCACCGTTTTCATCATCACAATCCGAACCCTGAAGAACGAAGCCAGGCGGAGGGTTGCATGCACTCACACTTATGAACGGGTTTCCAAAACCATCTCCATCCAGATCAGAAAAATAGATAGCAGGCGTATGACACGTGCTCAAGGCAGCGAGAATAGGTTGTTCCACACCATGGATCCCGCTGAAACTACCTCCACAGAATAGTAGGGTGTCGGCCACTAAAAGGCTCTGTATCGATCCATTAACCGGGTCTGCATTCCAATTCGTTACTTCTCCAGTCTCGATGTCTATTGAGGCTATTCCATCTCTCGTTTCACCTAGGATCTGTGAAAAATCCCCCGCAACAAACACTTGCTGCTCTTGGATTTCGAGGCATCTAACTTCAAAGCCTAACAAGTCCGGGTCCCAAGCGGTCAACTCGCCTGTTGACATTTCAATTTCTGCAAGGGAATTCCTTGATGTACCATTGACAGATGTGAAAACACCACCAACCAACAAAGTTGAGTTCAGCGCAGTCATTGTTTGGACAATATCCGAGAATTCCGGCGACCAGTCCTCCACCTGGCCGGATTCAGCGTCGATTGCGGCAATGTTCTGATGAGCATCTCCGCCCATTGTGGCAAACCACCCTCCTGCATAGATAAGTCCACCGGCTGCGGCGAGTGAGTTAACATTGCCACTGCATTGAGGGTTCCAGCTTTCCACTTCGCCGGTGATGCGATCAACAGCCCCAAGTCTTTGCCTGGCGATTCCGCCAAGCTCGTAGAAATAGCCACTCAGGTATACCGTTCCATTCAACTCGATCATGGAACTTACAGTTCCGTTCGCATCAGGATTCCATCCCGTCAATTGACCAGACGCAATATCAAAAGCGGCAAGATTTCCACGTGCCTGACCATCAACTACATCGAACTCGCCAGCAACGAACAATGAATCTCCTGAAACTAGAAGGTCGCGTACTTGGCCTAAGTTTCCCAAGTAACTTAGGTCAGGTGCCCAGGGAAGTAATGCGCCCGTACCCGCATCGAGAGCTGCACAATGTTGTCTAGGCTGTAGGTCCACTATTGTGAAGGACCCACCGGCGTACACCACACCATCGGACACAGCTAAGGCCCAAACATCATCGTTGATGTTTGAGACCCATGGAGTTGCATTCCCGGTAACAGCATCCAAAATGGCGAGATTCTGTCGAGGTTGCCCCCCCATGCTTTCAAAATCACCGGCAACCACAACATTAGGTCCATCCACCCTTATGATGTTTGCTCCACTGAACATATACTCCGTCTGAGCGTTCCAATCTGTAGCTAAACCAGTCGTCCTATCCACGGCTGCAAGCCCACTTAGCCACTGACCACCAATAGTGTAGAATCCTCCGGCTAAGTATATGGTACTACCATTAACTGCGATAGACTTTACGTTACTTGAGGAGTTAGCATCCCACGGTAACACCGCACCAGACAGAGCGTTAAGCGCTGCGATGCCTCGTCTTGCCAAGCCGCCGACAGAAGAGAACACACCACCTACGAAGAGTGTATCACCGGCTAACTCCAGGTCGCTTACTGTGAAATCCGCATCCGCCGTCCACGCCAACGCTTGACCCGACACCGGATCAAGACAAGCTAAGCGTTGTCTGACTTGATCGCTGATCAGATCAAATTGTCCACCAACATAGACGCGATCGTGGGTTGCCACAATATCGTAAACATACCCGTTGGCATGTGGGGTCCATGGAAGTAGGAGCCCCGTTGTCGCCTTGACTGCGGCAATGTTTGATCGTGATTGCCCGTTCACCACTTCAAACGAACCACCGAAGTAGAGGGTGTCACCTTGGAGTGCCAATGTCCAGATTGCGGCATCCATTTGCACCGAGAATGGATGAAGCGAGCCGTCTGCGTTTATCCTTGCGATATGGGATCTAGGAACACCCCCTACAGCAGTGAAACCTCCACTTATGAACCACCCGCCCATCCCATCGGTAATAACAGCATGCACGGGTCCATTTGGTGTGGCAAACCCCGTCAATGGTTGTCCAGTGAGTAGGTTGATAGGCACAGCATAAGGTGAAACGAAACCAACGCTCTCGAAGGAACCGCCTACTATGACTGCATTGGATGCTTGGTGATAGGCCATCGCGTTAACCGAACCGGCCGGCACGTATGGCAACTTCTTCACCTGTTGGGTGAAGGCTGTTCCGTGGAACAAGGCAGCCATAATCATGATATATCGCCTTAGCATTGTCGCATGGTTTGGAGGGCAAAAGATAACCACCAACGGATTTACAACGACTGTCAGTAAGGTGTTTGGGGAAATTGGACATGTATTGGGCATGTCCAAAATTTCTCGTCAGTGAAGAAGTAACCGACGCAAGTTTACCGCTACTTTATGGCGAAAATGGTTCTGGAAGCGCTCATCGGTTTGCACCTCCAAAACAACTACAGGCTGTTCTGGAGGCACAAGTTGTGGTGTTTCGCAGACAAGTGCCAGTGCGAATAAGCGGACGGTGGGATGCTCTATGTACCCGGAGAATTCCGAAGGTCATCCGACATCGGGTATGTGGCTGCTTAGGGCAGATCCGCACCGGCTCTATGTTTGCGCGCCGTACAGGTTATTCGATTATGTCTAAATTGGCCCGAGTGGCTATCCTCAAAACAGCCAGTCTAGCGTTTCGAACAAAGACAATGAGGACCAGTTTTCTACCTCGTCAATAACGAAGCCCACAGAATACAATGGACAGATTTGTTACTCGTGTTCAACCACGTCTTGTTTCGATCATTGGCAAGGCATTGACAGCTTTTACGATGATTGCCACTAATGCGATCCAAGGACAGTCATACACGCGTTGCGACATACCCGTACCTGAGTTCCTGGACTCAATGACCTACGACATTCCAGCAGTTTCGATCGATAGCATTTTTGCTTTTGTTGTAAGCGCTGGTCAAGTGCGTGTATATCAACAGAATATCGGAGGACATAACCAGTGGAACAGGACCGCTTCATTAGTTGGTGAGGATGGTGTTACTCCCATGCATGGATCAATAATTGCGAGGGATGGTCACTTGAATGTGGTGGAGCCAAGATCTTTCATAGTTGACAATGGCGTGCAATTTTGTTATGCACCGAGACCGTTCATTTACGATCTAGGAGTGAATACGAACTACACATTAAGTGGGGTAGGCGCGTTGATCGAAACAAGCAGCCAGTGCGTAGCAGCTGGAATCCGAACGCGAGCAGTAGCGTCGAATGCAATGGTGATCGGTGAACCGATCATAAGGGTCCAGTACTACCCACAGGGAGGAGTCGCAGCGACGGGAGGATTTACGCTGTGGACGAAGCAAGGGAATACGTGGGTGTTTGATACTATAGTGGAGCTAGTTGGTGGTTCGGGTTCGCAACCTTACACTGTTTTTGCAGGCATCACGAATTTCAACATCATTTCAGGGGAAAGCGTAAACCCCGCGGCTGTTGAACAACTAGTCGTTCGCCAACATAGTTGGGAGCCTTTGGATACGCTCGCTTGGCCCTCAGATGCTCCGAATGAATTCTTCGGGGTCGCAGGCATGTATGTCTCCCCAGAAGATTCATTACTGGTCGTTGGTCTTGAATACATGGATACGATCGCCAATGTGATGCACAGAAAGGTAGTTATCCATGACCTTGTTTATCCTTATCCAATGATCGGAGAGTTGTTGCCAGAGTTATCAACTGTAACTGACTTTGGGGATCATGTTGTTTTGCGGGGTCCCTATCTAGCGATCCTTGAATCGGATGACAGTCTCCATGTGAATGTGTATGAACGGCAAGCTGGAACAACCGAATGGCAGCTACTCTACCGAATAAACGACTTGGATACCATTGCCGAAGTTGATATGGACATGAACGCAAATGGCGACGTGATCATTGGGCGGCGGCCAACACTCATCAGTGGTTTGTACAAGCCAGGATATGCCCGTGTGTACCTGCGCAATTCCGAGGTTTTCATCACTGAGAATAGTGACCGACCGAATTTCAGATTGCAGACCAAGGGCTTAAGGGTATTTCTAATTCCGGATGGAAACTGGCGGCCAGTTGGCGTACTTCAAATCTACGATGTAAGCGGCCGGGACTTGGGCGTTCACTCTATCAATGAGGCACTTTCTGTCGGCATCCCAATAGACCAGCTAACACAAGGGATGTACATTGCAAAAGTATTCTCTCCTTCAGGGAATAGATCAATGACCTTCATACGATGAGAGCTGCTTTGGTCGGTTTAACAGCCCTGCTTAGCGCAGGGTATTGCCACGCACAGGAGTGGACGCTTTTCAAGACGATCAGCCTTGCCGAATCATCCTTTGAGATCTTCGATGAGCAAGCCAACAGGTTGGTCCTCTTCGAAGGTAAACTGGTTTACACCGCCAATGGGTCTATCTATGTTCATGGAAGGGATTGGGGTGGCGTGGGTCAATGGGAGCTGGACCAAGTAATCCCACCTGAGCAGGTCCAAGGAACCAGCATAATGCGCATTTATGGTAAGAGCCTGGTTGTCCATAATGGAGGCGTCTACGTTGAAAGTTCTGACGGTACCTGGAAGTTCAATTTTGGGCCAACAGGCTTGGTTCGAGATTATAGGTTGGACAATATGAACGCAAGGGTTATGGCGGCGACTGATAGCTTTCTTTGCATCGCGAGCTCAACCAATGTAAGATGGCTCGTACAATGTTGGGATGCAGACCAGGTCGGTGAAATGGCGGAACCAAGGTGGGCGTGGACCAAGTATTGGGCGCCAAATCAAAGCGATGGTTCCATAGGAAACTTGGCCATGGATAGAAACCGGTTGATCATCCCGGACGTGAATCGACCGTTCACTCTGGCAGGTGGTGGTGTAGATGGAAGCGGCCTGTATAATGTATACGAGTTCGGCAATGACACCACCGAATTGGTTGGCTCAAGTGGAAATAATTTGCCGTTCCTTCGTGATTTTGGCCGTGCTGTCGCATGGAAGGGAGATACCGTTTTCGCCGCGTTTTCCAACGGGATGGTCGAACAACACACTGGTATAGATGTGCGCGTTCTTCAAGACAATGGCTTAAGTGATTCTATTGCTCGAATTATGCCCGGATCTGCTGGTTTGGTCCACACCCTACTCACAAAGGATAGCTTGTTGTACGTTGGTACTGACAGGGGCTTTACAAAGTACTCGGAGGTTGACGGCGAATGGCAGCTTACTCATTCATACGAAATTGGCGGCGATGTGGCTTGTATGGCCATAGACGATGATATTTTAGCAGTCGCCAAACATCGTTATTCCGGCGACACCATCTATTTGTACAGACGCATGCCGACAGGTATTAGTGAGAAGAACACGAATGCCTCGTTCGGTCAATTGTCCATAGCTCCCAATCCAGCAACCACCCAAGTTCGTGTGGATCTCAAAGGGTTTTCGATCGACCAATTGATCCTGTACGATGCCACCGGGCGAATACTACGGCATATTGCACTGAACGGAAGACCAAGTCAAGTTATAGAACGCGCAACCAGCACATCTGGCGTGCAATTCGTTCGAGGATTGGATCATTTGGGGCGGACAGTGGCAACGGGGAATATTGTTTGGGGCGATGACAACTGATTGGACTGATCGAGAGCATTTGAAAAGCTGGGATTGTGCTCTCCCGAGTAGGTGGTATTCACTGACGAAGTTGATCGTATGGATTAAGCGATCCGCTCATTTTCGGTCGTCCGTTCTTTTTCTCTTTTACTTCGTCGGTCCTGGAGTTGAGGCGCAATCCTATCAGGTCGCGTATCCTATCCACAACGGCACATCGGTACCTGCACTCGGTGTTAAACTCGGTTGGAGCATGGCCGTCTCGAATGACCGGGTGGCCATTGGATCGCCCCATTTTGATGCGCAATATGGCCGTGTTTCGTTGCACGCCTTGGATGGTTCTGATGAGCCGCAGCTACTTTCCTACTGTCGGGATAATTTGATCAATGGTGCTGGGGATAACCCAATTCAACAACGCTTTGGTGCCATGGTGGCCATGGACGGAGAGTGGCTGGTTGTCGGGAATTGTTCTCCCTTTGGGGCCAGCGAATACAGCAACGAACAAGCGGCTCGTGTGCTCATTTACCTCTATACCGATGATACGTTGCAAGCGTATCAATCCATTCCGGCCCCTGCTGCATCGGGTGGGGCTTTCGGCAAGGCGATCGCCATTGATCAGAACTTGATCGCGGTAGGCGGTGCGCGTTCGTTCGTGGCCGGTACATGGCGCGATGTGGTGTACCTCTATCGCAAGTCTGGTGCCCTTTGGCCGGTGCAACCAACGGACTCCGTGGTGAGCAATGGAACAACGGACTTGGGATATGGATATTCGCTTGCGTTGCGAAATGGATCGTTGCTCGTGGGCGATAGTGGAGATGACGAACTTGGTGTTGATTGTGGCGCGGCCTTTCTGTACGGCCAAGACCAAGGCGGCACGGGCAATTGGGGTTTGGTGAGGAAGCTCCTACCCTCTAATGGACTTGCCGGTGATCACTTCGGTACCGCTGTGGCACTGACCAATGACCGCTGTGTGGTGGGTGCACCAAAGAATGAGATCGATAGCCTTGCAACAGGTGCGGCGTATGTGTACGAACGGGACCAAGGGTTTCCCGGCAACTGGGGAGAGAGTGCGACGCTGGAACCGATCGGGGTATCTGCTGCGTACATGGACTATGGGGCAGCCGTCGCGATCGGTACGGACCGGATCGCAGTGGGTGCGCCTGACCATGATCTAGGCTCCAACGGAAGTGACGGCAGTGTCCACGTCTATCAGAAAGTGGACAATGGTTGGCCTCCGTTGCAGCGCATTGTACCGTATGAGGATGGCATCATCGGTCAAGTGGGCCGTGCGGGAACTTCATTGGCCTTCCACGGTGATCAGCTGTTGATCGGCGTTCCTTGGGGCACCATACAAGGGCTCGACCCTCCACCACCTCCGAACATGACTACCGGTGGGGTTTTGGTCTATGAGGAAGGACCGGTGTCCATTCCTGAACTTGGCCGAGAAATGTTCAAGCTGTGGCCGAATCCGGTATCGAACGTGGTGCATCTCTCTGACCCCAACGGTGCTATGGCGTTTGCGCTTGTACTTGATACGCAGGGCAGGCTGGCAATGGAACTGGGCAAGGTCCAACGGGAAGTGAATACATGGGACCTGAGCATATTGCGGCCCGGTGCTTATTTGCTGGAGGTCCGGATGCGTAACGGAGAAAGGATCACGCGACGGTTGATCAAGGATCAGTAGTGCGTGGCAGCTGCAACGAAGCAATGCACGTATTCCGTGTTGTTGAAGGGGTGGAAGGCTCCTGTGATGTGCTCTCCTTCTTGGCCATAAGCACCCAGTGCACGTAGCCCACTACCGGTGATCAGCTCCTGCGTGTCGATCAATGCACCATTGGCCGAAAGTGTAGCGGTCAATAGATCGCAGAAAAGATCGTCGCGCATGGCTCGCACGGACATTACGGGTCTGTCATACACGTTGCAAACCACATTGAATCCGGTCGCTGTTGGCACCAGTGCCGCAATATTCGCCGAGTGATCGTTACCACCGATATCCGGAAATACGATGCTTGCACCCAAGCCCGATGGTGAACCAGCCCTGCAAAAGAAAGGGCGGTGGACATCAGCTTCAACCTGGTAGTTCCCCGCGATCACAAGGTCATTGTCCACCATTCGGAAAGCCACGGGGTCGGCATCGCGCAACGGGAGCACATCGCTTTCGATTCCAGCAATTGCATTTGCTCCCCAAGTGGTCCGCTGCACCGTCAGTTGGGTGCCGGGTCCATTCGTAGCATCCATCAGGGTGAACGAACCGCCCATTCCGTCGGCCAGCGTACCACGTAGTAAATGACTGTTCACCGCCAACTGTACAGGAGCAGAGCCATAACTACCGACCGATGCAGAAAGTCCGACCTGATAGGACCGCTGGTAAGCATTCGTGATCGGCCCTTCAAGACGATCATAGCGCACGGTCACGACCAATCTGTCATTCGACAGCAGTGCGCCGAGCGCCTTCGATCGATAGAGCTGATCCAGGTTTTCCGCCTGTACCAAGGTGCTCTTGTCCGCTACGAATCGACGGACGGGCGCGGACAATGCGCTACCCGTCGCATCAACCCGGTACACCAAAAGATGCAGGCGGTCCTCGATGTCGGTTTGCCGTCCAAGTCCGATGAGGATGAAGCTTCCATCGGCCATGGGGACCAGATCGGTGATGTACGCATCTTCCGAGCCGAAGGTGATGTTCTCCACCACGTTTGGTAACGTACTGAAGTCCATCCGGGACGTGATCTCCCCATTCGCATTGAACAGCACCGCGCTGGCGATCACGGGGTCGTCGATGGACCGCTTGCAGAACAAAGCCAACCCGTTCGTGCTTGGTAGTTCCACTGCACGAGCGGGTATCAGGTCATGGACCTGGAAATTGGACAGTGGCAGCGATTCAGCAACCGGCTCTTTCGCGCAGCTCGTGAGCAGCGTG
>JAGNUG010000015.1 GCA_017987115.1 Flavobacteriales bacterium
GCACAAGAACCTCATGTTCCTTAGCAACAGGTTCAGGCACCTCTTTGTAGACCAGGTCTTCCGGGGGTCCGTAACGGTAACATACAATGGCTTTCATGGCGTTCAGTGCATGAAGGTATCGACCAGTGATGCACGTGCAGGGGCAGAAATTGGTAAGTGGATGCTTATGCGGATAAGTGGCACTGCACGGTTCTGATCACTTGCCAAGACCTCCGCAGAACAACGACTAGCCAAGTCGGATCCTAGTGCAAGTGAAGTCGCCCGATCACCGTCATGCGGTGCTGGAACTCGGCGGAGCGCAGAACATTGTTGAGCGGTTAAAAGCGTGATCGACCGCAATGCTCCTCACCGCTCACGCATCCGTAACGGCAGGTCAGACTCGCGCGCAATTGCAACCGCCAACGCATCGCCCCCCTCGGTGAAGGGCCAACAGAACAAGGTGGTGATGCGGTGGTCCTTGCGGATCTGTTCCAAGGCTTGCAGCGTGGTCCGTTCTGCAAGGCCCTTTCGGCGATACTCCTGCAACACCATGGCACTGCACAGGTACACCGCCTCATAGGCTGCACCCACCGGCGTTCGCTCATACAACTCCTGCTCCGTGAGCGTGCCCATAAGAAAGCCTTCCATCAATTCCGCCGTAGTAGGGATCAGCAGGATCCAAGCCACTGGTCCATCGGGGTCCGCCTCCTCGCTCACCGATGCCGGATGCAAGCGACGCAAGTGCGCCAAGACATCTTCATCCACTTGCAGTTGTGTAGGGTCCTCGTGCACCGCGAAGACCTCATCGGCGAGTTGCATCATGCGGGCGAAGTTGTCCATGGGCGTGATCGAAATTGCTGGCCTGCGCAAGGTATATGGAACTGTTCACACAAAAGAACACGGAGGTCTCTATCTTTTCTGGATCGATCACGGTGCGCTATTTGTCGTGGGCTGGGAATGTTCATCACGGAGCAATTCAGGATAGCCAACGGAGTAAATGAATGATCCCTCACTGGCAATTACACGGCGCCGGGTTTCACACTGGAATGAACAAGGCCACCCTTTTAGGTTTCTTTCGTCATCTTTACATACCGCCGCTCCAACGACCCATAACAATGACCATGAGCAGATCCCTACGTTCCATCGTACTGTGCGTGCTATTATCCATAGCAGGACAGGTATCGTCGCAATTCGTTATTCCCGATCTGCGCTTTAGGGATTGGTTACTAGAGGTGGTGCCGAATGCCATCAATGGCGATACATTGGATACCACCCACGTGGATGTGTTGAGCTTGACCAGCCTCACTGTTGGTGAGAACTGTGTGAACTGCACACCGGCGAACCCACAGAACATTGATGGCGTTCAGTATTTCGTGAACTTGGAGTACCTCAACATCTCCTTTACGGAGATCAACAGCTTCCCGGTCCTTCCGAACAAGATCAGGACCTTGTTGATGGACTACATCCCTCACTTGAACCTGATCCCCGCATGGCCCGATTCCGCGCGCTACATCAGCGCCAAACACGATTACTATTGGGATGGCCCATCGTACCTTCAACCGATTCCGACGCTGCCTCCTTATCTGGAATACTTGGACCTGTATGCGCATCTGCTCACCGTATTACCTCCGGTTCCTACCACCTTGGTAGAGTTGCGTATGGATCGCAACCAGCTCACAGAGTTCCCGGACGTCCCTAGCACGCTGCGGCACCTTAACATCCGTGGCAACCTAATACCGGCTATCCCCGCGCTGCCTGATAGCCTGCGATACGTAGATGTTGGAGGGGCGCAACCTTTTCCGTCATTGCCTCCTTTCCCGTCCATGCTCGAGCAATTCCATTGCACGTGGATCACAACCTTGCAGGAACTCCCGGAATTTCCACCAACTATCCAAGTGATCAATACGATCGGGACGAACATTCCCTGCTACCCGTATGTGCCGCCTTCGGTAACAAGTTGGGATCTGTTCGCTGGTACGCTATGCATACCCAACAGGCCGCCGAACCTCATAGCGGGCACCGCCATGACCAAGCCGGTGTGCAGCATCATCACCACGTCGTGTGACTATTTTGCTTCGGCGACAGGTACGCTGTTCCGTGATATCAACGGCAATGGATCGCTCGATGCGGGCGAGCCGCCAATGCCACAGGCTTACGCAACGGCAGAGCCAGATGGTAACCTAAGTGGTCCGGACCTGAATGGACACTACTTCCTTCCGCTCGACAGCGGGAGCCATGTTGTTTCTGGCATCGCGCCGCAGTGGTATCAACAGACTACGCTTCCCCAGCAAGTGGAGATCACTGTGCCGTTCCAGATCGACAGCTTGCGCCATATCGGCTTTCAACCGACCCCCGGCACCGTGGACCTCATGGTCGATCTCTCCGGGATCGGTACTCCGGCACGCCCCGGTTTCGCGCATAGGCTCCGTCTGATCGTGCGCAACATTGGTACGCAGGTCACATCGGGTACGGCCGTCCTGCAATTCGATCCGCTGAACACATGGGTCAGTGGGACACCTGCTCCCGCTGCGCAGAACGGCAGCACTGCTACTTGGCAGGTTCCACTTCTGGATCCCGGAGAACAGATCATTGTCAATGTGTATTTATCAACGCCTTCTTCAGCGCCCTTAGGCACCGCGTTGAACTATCAACTCATGGTGACCGCCGATGATCCGGATGTGGCCCTCGATAACAATACCGTGAGCTTCGAGCAGACCGTAACGGGTAGTTATGATCCGAATAATAAGGAGGTGTTGCCCAACGTTCTGGCGCCGATCGACGTGCTGCAGGGAGAGCGGCTCACCTACACTATCCGATTCCAGAACACCGGCACCTTCTTGGCCGAACGCGTGGTGATCACGGATACCTTACCGCTGGGCCTGCAATGGAATACACTGCATGTTATCGACAGCAGTCACCCATCCTATTGGTTCGTAGATGCGGGCATACTCCATTTCGTATTCGACGACATCATGCTACCCGACAGCAGCAGCAACGAACCGGAAAGCCATGGCCTGGTCCGCTTCACGATCGAACCAGTTTCCTCCTTGATGGTGGGCGACGAAGTGGAGAACATAGCGAATATCCACTTCGACTTCAATGACCCCATCATCACCGAGCCCTGTGTGTTCACCGTGACCACCGCAACGGGTCAAGTGGAGCAGGGTAGGGAGGCGGCCCTGATACTCATGCCCAACCCTGCCAGCACGGAACTGATGGTGCGCATGAATGGTGATCTCGGGGCTAGCACGCTGAAGATCCTGGCCTTGGATGGACGAGTGGTCCACACGATGCGCATGAACGGCCGGAACGGGGTGATCGATGTAAGCTCCTTGGCATCCGGCACCTACTTGATCGAACTGGCGAAGACGGATGGTTCACGCATGGTGGAGCGCTTCAACAAAGAGTAGCTGGACGCCTTGATCTGCGCAAGGACTCCGCTTCAGCGGGCGTGTATACGCAGACCGTTCCGGACACAACGCGGAAGAGGCCGACGGAGTAATAGAAGGTGGCTTCAATGCCCGCAGTAGGTGTTAGGTCATATGACCTGCTATTAAAATTGCAAAGGTCCACTCAACACGGTTGGGTCGCCATTCCGTAGATCACCATCCTGTTCGCAAGCTTAAACTTGATCTATCCGGATCCAGCTTCAACCACCATCCATCAGCCTTACGCTCAGGCCCTTTCCGCCCGGCCCGATGGTCCCACCGGAATACCATGATCAAGGTATACCGGGATCCGCCTGCAAACCGGACCTTTGCACACCTGCAATGAACGCCCAGAGCATCACTGCCATTCGCCTGAATGAGCTACCAGCCTACCGTTGGGCCAATGTGGTCGAGGTGATCATGCCCACCACTGATGTGGACCGCGACCTGGTGTTGCGCTTGGTGGAACTGGGTTTCGTCCCCGAGGAGCGCGTGCGCGTGGTGGCCACGGGAGCTGCCGGTCATGAACCTTTGGCCGTACGTTTGGGCGGCACAACATTCGCGTTGCGTCGTCACGAAGCATCCTTCATCCTTGTGACCTTGGAGCCATAGCCATGGAGGTGGATACCCTTATTCTTCCAGAGCACATCGTTCTGCTCGGCAACCCGAACTGTGGTAAGACCGCCCTATTCAACCTGCTTACCGGCAGTCGCCAGAAGGTGGCCAACTACGCTGGTGTAACGGTAGAGCGCAAGGAAGGAACACTGTTCACCACGGAAGGGCGCAGCGTAAAGGTGCTGGATCTGCCCGGAGCATATAGCCTGAATGCGCTCTCGAACGATGAGGCCATGACACGCGATGTGGTGACCGGGCGCAGCCGAGAGGCCCTTCCCGATCTGCTCGTGTGCGTTACCGATGCGACCAACCTGCGCCTGCATTTGCGCATGGTGCTGGAATCGCGAAGCTTGGGCATCCCCATGGTCGTGGTGCTGAACAAAATGGACCGTGCTGAGAAATTCGGTATCGGTATCGATGTGGACGCACTAGCGCGTGAACTCGGTGTGCCGGTGATCCGCACCATAAGCGTGCAAGCCAATGGTGCCGATGAGTTGCGCGCTTTCTTGGATCTGCCCGTTAAGCAAAGCGCACCCGTGGCGTGGAAGGCTCCAGGACTGGAACAAGTGATGGACACGCAGAAAGAGGTGCAACGCATCTGCAAGCGCGTGGTCACCGAACCTGCCGTGGACCTTGATCCGAGCGATCGGATCGATCGCTTTCTAATGCATCCGGTGTGGGGTTTCGTGGTACTTGCGGTGGTGCTCTTTCTCACCTTCGTCGCCGTGTTCTCGTTGGGTGCCTGGCTATCAGGATTCATCGAGGCCGGTACCACTTTGTTAGGCGGATACGTGCGGGATCACATGGACGACGGTGCCCTGCGTGGTCTCGTGGTGGAAGGCATCATTGGTGGGGTAGGGAGCGTGTTCGTTTTCCTGCCACAGATCCTCATCCTCTTCCTGTTCATTCTTGCTCTGGAGGCATCGGGCTATCTGCCGCGCGCAGCATTCCTGCTCGACAGGCCCATGAGCAAGGCCGGTCTTTCCGGACGCTCCTTCATCCCATTACTTTCCAGCTTCGCCTGTGCCATACCGGGCATCATGGCCACACGCACCATCACCAATTGGCGCGATCGGCTTACTACTATTCTTGTCGCGCCGTTGATGGCCTGTTCCGCGCGCATTCCGGTTTACACATTGCTCATTGCCGCGCTCTTTCCGAACGAACCTGTCTCCGGTGCACTTGTCATGGTGGGCTTATATCTGCTCGGTATCGTGGCGGCCATGACGGTTGCGTGGGTGATCAAACGCAGCGAACGCGAAGGGTCACGACCGCACCTGTTGATGGAATTGCCGCCGTACCAATGGCCGGATCTGCGCAGCCTCGTCTATGGTATCTATGAGCGCGCCATGATCTTCATTACACGCGTGGGTACCGTGATCATGGCGCTCACCATTGTTATGTGGGGTCTTAGCAGCATCCCCTCGCCGCGCGCCGCACAGTCGGACTCGCCCATAGCGGGAACCTTGGCCGGCGAAATGGGACATGCACTGCAACACGTGTTCGCGCCGATCGGCTTCAACGCGGAGATCTCCATTGCACTGGTGCCCGGAATGGCTGCCCGCGAAGTGGTGGTCAGCGCGTTGGGCATGACCTACGCCATGGACGGCAACGAAGAAGATGTGGAGTCCCAGCTGCGGGAACGCATTGCCACGGAATGGTCCTTGGCCACCAAGCTTTCACTGCTCATCTGGCTCGTGTTCGCACCGCAGTGCCTCAGCACCTTCGTGGCCGTGAAACGCGAGACCAACTCGTGGAAATACATGTGGATCATGGGCGGCTATCTTTTCGGTTTGGCGTACCTTGCAAGTCTGATCACGTACCAACTAACGAACGCGATCACCGGATGACGCAGACCCTTATAGCAACCATCATCGTACTGATCTCGGCAGCTTACCTGTTGCGGATGTGGTTGCCGGTGTTCCACGCGAAGAAGAGTGCGCAGTTGGCCAGTGAAGCGGGCCTGCATGCCGGACCGGCAAGTTCCCAGCGAGCGGCCTGTGCTGCTTGCAATGCGTGTGGGGGCTGCGGGTAGTGGATCTATTGTTCCGTCGGAATCAAGGTCCATATCATGTGTCACCGTTCCGTTGATCACGGTCTGAAGCACGATCAGCTTCCGACAGATCAGTGCGAGGTGGACCAGGTTTGTAGCAGTACATTTTCTGCGTCTATTCTACTTCATAATTAAATCAATAAGTTATCCGTATGATAGAGTATCAGATCGAAAACGACCTAATCGCTGAAGAGTTCACAGCGTTGTTGATCAACTCCACGTTAGGCGAACGAAGGCCGGTGAATGAGCCGGAGCGGATCGCAAAAATGTTGGAGCACGGCAACTTGATCATCACTGCTCGGCACAACGGAAAGCTGGTCGGCGTTGCCCGGTCGCTTACTGATTTTCTCTTTTGCACCTACCTCTCCGACCTGGCCGTTGCTATCGACCATCAACACAAAGGGATCGGGAAAGAGCTGATCCGCATCACCAAAAAAGAAACCCCGTTGGCTAAATTGATCCTGCTATCTGCCCCAAAAGCAGTTGACTATTACCCGAAGATCGGCATGAAGAAATGGGAGCAGTGTTATGTGCTCGATGATATTGATGAGCTGAAGTAGAACTGCACAAGGAATTCCTCCCGAACCTCTACAGCGGAAGATCCTATGGTGTTAAGATCAGGGTATAAGCCTGTGTTGACGAAGGATCCGTGTACGCTGACCAAAGAAAAAGCACATCCTGCAATTCTTGCGATCTGCGATCGCATTGGTACCTCACATATTGGTCGTACACCGGGATATTCGCTCTCAGCGTGCGGGTGCCATCCAAAGACGCGTTTATTTTCCGATCTGTGCATGATAAGCCACAGCGCCGCGCAGCGTTGAGCACCGGATTCCTCATGCAGGGGCTTCATGGAGCGCATCCCAACTGTGGCATGAACTTAGCCGATGAACTTCAACGAAGACACCCTTTTACCATGGACATCCTGAATATACGCACAGAGAACATCCTTGCGCACAGCGCAGCCTTCGTGGGAATTTCAGCACTTGCGTTGCTTTACAATGTTCCGCTTTCCAGTACCGATGAAGCCGCCTATATCTCTTCAGGATCCACCGAAATGATCACAGGCAAGGAGGCCGATCATGGGGTGATCACCAGTAAAGCGCTAACACAGCACCATATGCCCAACAACAGGCAGTTTGCTGAAGGTAATTCCACATCGATCCAGAATAAAGAAGCCACACAGTCGAAACCACTTAGCTTTGAGTCACCTAACTAACCCAAACCACCAAATGAAAAACACTATTCTAACAGCCGCATTCCTATTGGTAAGCACTTTCGGATTTGCGCAGGACAAGACCACTTCTGCTGAATCAAAAGAACACGCCAAGATGGAACAGGTTGGCCACGGCTGTCATATGGCCGATGCGAAAGCCATGGAAAGCCTGAACCTTACCGCCGAGCAGAAGACCCAGATGGAAGTCATCCTAGCGGACTGTAACAAAGCCTGCAGCACATCGGAAGGCGATGCACAACGTAAAGAGGTCATGGAGAAGTACCAAGGCCAGATCAAGGAGGTGTTGAGTGAAGAGCAATTTGCAAGCTGGAAGACCAGCTGTGATGCCATGCACAAAGAGCATGGGGAGAAGATGGACAAAGAACACATGGAGCACAAAAAGGCCACGGAAGAAAAGAAATAGCCTGTGCTGCTAAAGATCGAAAGCCTCGCCATGCGGGGCTTTCATCGTTTGAAGATGTGCGAGATCATGTTACATGAATTCGCCTCCGTTCCAAGTCACGCGCATGCGATGCACATGAGCTGGGCGGCTTTGCATATCCGGCTGTGAACGCGGCTCGAAGAAGGCCATGCACGGATGCGCAATACGTGGCGGTCATGGAGCTACCATTGCGCCCGAAGTCGAATAAATGTCGCATCTTGTAACGTTTTTCCAAGTGCCGGTCTCCATGTTGTCTCTCCCTCGTACCCGACCTACCGGTCTTTTCGCCAAGTACTTGCTGCGGTTGGTCGTGGTATGTGCGCTGGTGGGTTTTTGGGGTTTCGGTGTAAGGGCGCAGAGTTGTAATGTATCGGCATCGGCACCGGCAGGTCCGCATTGTCCGTGGGACCAAATTCAACTTAGTGCGACCAACCCTACCGGAGGGATGCCCCCTTTCACGTTCTCATGGAGCATCACATCAGGTGCGGGAACTGCAAGTTGGAGTAGCTCTAACCAGAACCAGAACCAGAATCCTTTGATCACACTGATCTCCGGACCAACGGTAACTGCAACAGTAACGGCGACGGATGCAAATGGCACCACTTGCACATCCACAGTGAACATACCGGTAACGATATTCAATGGGTTATTAAGTGCAACACAGAATAGTGTCGAGGTCTTGCCAGCTTATAGTTACGGGCCCAATTTCCCAACATTCGCGCTATGTGATACACCTGCTCCGACCAGCGCAACGTTCACATTCTCGGATAACTCTCCAGTAGGGATCAACCCCTTCATGATCGATGTGGGTAATGGATTCGTACCTGCTGTATTCCCGATGAACGGGACCTTCACTACAGGTCTGGACACCGTTACGTATGTCACGCAAGACCCTGTAAGTGGCTGTTATGACACAACGCTTGTTGGCATATTACTGGGTGTGCCGGCTGCTTTCCAGATCGCGACGAATATTGCCGGGCCAACGGAATTGTGTTTGCCGAATGCGGAAACCAGTTACAGTATAGACGCTGTGCCGCCGGGAACAGTGATCCCACCAGGAACCATGCTGGAGATCTATACCAACGAATTGAACGTGCCCCAACCAGTCGATGCGATCTTCGCACCGTTCCCCGCGAACTATCTCCACCAGTATCAATCCGTACCCTGTGGTCCGGAGTACACTAGTTTACCGTTCACGAATACGTTCACGTTCACGGTCGTACCGAGTTATGGATGTCCGATCGGAACCTTGCTAGGGAACACAGCGCAGCCTGTTCGGGTATCAGAACCACCCACGGCACAGGCAGTTCCGAATATGGCCAGTGCGTGTGTTGGTCAGCCCATTTTGATCGATGCTCAGAATAGCGGTGCTTGGATCGATGTTGCAGCGGGAACAACGGGGAGTACATGCAGCACTGCACCGGTTTTTTACTGGGAAGTGTTAACGGGTGCATCACCTACGGATTGGACCGTGAACAACACGCTTGGGGGAAACGGAACTCAACAGAATGACCCCAGTATGTGGACTGCTGGTTCCGATCCATTAAGTATGACCTTCAACATAGCTGGCGACTATACCGTGCGTTTGTATTCAGGTGGGAGTAGTGCTTGCCCCATAGCAACGGATGAAGTTACCATTTGCGTGCAAGAAGCCATCGACCCCGGATTTACGAGTGCGGTTACTGCCACGTGTATACCGGCTACGATCAATACCACGGATATCACGGATTATGCCGGACTTTGTAACCCGGCGACCTACGAATGGACCGCTCAGGCACTATCACTTTTTTGTGGCGGTACTGTTTCGTTACCGGATCAGCTCACACAAAATGCACAATTCACGATCACCGATCCGGGCGTATACACGATCACGCAACACGTTATTACACCATGCGGAGAAGAGACCAGCATTGATACGGTCACTATTTATGGTCCACCTGTCGGTACGTTGAACCCGTTGTCCGCTAGCCCGTGCGTGGGTGAAGTGCTCGCGCTCGATAGCCAGGTCCAAGGGTGTGGACAAACAGGCGCCGTGCCCGTTTACGCGGTAGTGTCCGGCCCAGCTACCATTACCCCTCCGGATCAATTGGACATCATTGGTCCGGGGCAGATCATCGTCGCTCTACAGATCAACAACGCCTGCTCTGGAGGAGCACTTGTGGTGTTGGATCAGGACACGATCAATGCACAAGCGCCGCCTTCTACGCCGGTAGTAACGATCGATCCTGATCCTGTTTGTGTAGGGGATTCCGTTATCATTGCGATCGTTGAACAGGCCAATGTCAGTGTTTATTCGATCACCGTCGGTGGCGTAACCTATCCAGAGAGTTCCATTACCGTGGAGGCAACGGTTGCCATGAATGGTGTCGTCGTGGCCACAGCAGGTGCGCCCGGTTGTGATCAGGATACGATCGTGAACTTGGTCGTGGTGCCCGTTGCTGCGAGCACCATTAACGGGGCAGGAACACCACTCTGTTTAGGAGACTCCGTGCAGCTCAGTGTTACCGGTGCAGGTACCAGCTATACGTGGCAGGAAGTGCCCGGTGCTGTTGTGGGCAACGGTCCTTCCATCTGGTATACACCAACGGCCACCGTTACCATTTCCGTAAGTGATACTGTTGGGGGATGTGTGTCCTATGATGAGGAATTGATCACCGTGAACACATTGCCGGCAGTGAACGCACCTAGCGATGTAACACTCTGTGCAGATGGGACACCTTATACGTTGTTCCCCACCAATGTCGGTGGAACATTCGCGAGTGCATCAACCTATTTTTCGTTGCCGGGTCTTATCACGCCCGTATCCGGTCAAGCGGCCACTTTTAATGTGATCTATTCCGAATCGGATGCCAACGGATGTGTAGGGTTGGATACGTTGCAGTTGACCATAGATACATTGATCTCCGTACCCAATGCTGGACCGGATACCACCTTGTGCATGAATGCCGTTCCGTACGTGCCCATTGCTGGAGCATGGCAGGATGAGCCGCCCTATTTCATAGGCGGTGTATTTGATCCGTTGCTTGTGCCCGGAGCAGGCAACTACACGATCACCCTGTGCGCTACCCAATGTGTGAACATCTGCGATGATGCTATCATAGGCGTGGTGGATACACCAACAGTGGTCTTCGATACCCTTCCGAGTTTTTGCATTGGTGATGCAGGGGCACAACTATCAGCGGGTCCGTTACCGGGTACATGGTCCGGTTCTCCGCATGTGAGTTCAACGGGTTTTTGGGACAATCCCAGCGCAACACCTGGAGCGCATGCCGTGTGCTACACCATGGCCGATACGCTAACGGAATGTTCGAGCACGGCGTGTGACACGGTGTATGTGACAGCTCCGCCTTTAGCATCCTTCACGCCGTTCACCGCATGTGCCGGGCAAGGTGTTGTGCCGGATAACCTGAGTACTGGTACAAGCTGGGAGTGGTCCATTGGTGGCGGAATTCCCATTCCCGGTTTTGAACCTTCACTGACCTTCCCGCTTGCTGGTGATGTAGACGTGACGCTCGTTGCCATTGGCGGTTCCAATTGTTCACACGATACCACCATATCCATTCCGGTGGATACGATCCCTGTAGTGGATGTGCTTTGGACCGTGCTGGATTCCTGTGGCGATGGTTCCGTGCAAGCAACGAACAATGCCATATTTCCGACGGCTACTCATGCATGGTATCAGAACGGCGATCTCATTGACACCACAGCGCAACCACCCGTATTTTTCTTGCCGGGGTCGGTAATGAATGATACCACCTACCATTTGGTATATGTGCAGACGAATGATTGTGGGACTGATTCATCCGTTGTGGATATCACGATACGACCTGCACCCGTTGCTGACTTCGTGATAGCGGTACCCGCGATCTGTTTGAACGATAGCCTTTTATTGAGCGATATTTCTTTCGGAGGAATAGACTCGACAATGATCGATTGGGGAGATAATGCCATCGTCACCTCCAACGATTCGGTGATGCAACATTTGTATATGACCACCGGCACGTTCGATATTTCACTCTATGCTTTCGGACCTTGCAACGCCATCGATACAATGGTGCAACAAGTAACCGTACTGCCGAATCAAGTGGACGCTGTAATTGGTGTAAGTGCGTACACGTTATGTGCGGGTGAATTGCTTTTCGTTGAGAATGGTTCGCAAGGCGACACGGCCATTGTTTTTCATTTCAATGATCCGGCAGGAACCACCAGCACAAGCGATAACACAAGTTTTCTCTATTCCACACCCGGCGTGTATCCGCTTACGTTGGTGGCGTACGGTTGCGGGTTGGATACCGCTGTTGTCATGATCACCGTAGAGCCGCAACCGGACCTGGCATTACCACCGGATACCACCGTCTGTGCAGGTGAGGCCATCCCCTTCCTGGTAAATGGTGTTGGTCTTGTCGGGATCATGTGGGACTTTGGTGACGCAACGATCGATAGCATTCCGAATCCCGTTCATGTTTATGATACGCCAGGAGATTACACGGTGGTGGTAACCGTATTGAATGATACCAACCTCTGCGCCAATGCGGACAGCATGGTGGTGCATGTGGACCCACGCCCACTTTCGAACTTTGCGATCTCTGACTCCGTGTTCTGTGTTCCGATGTCTGCGGACCTGTACAACAGTTCTACTACTGGATCGAGCTATGCGTGGTATGTGGATAGTGTGATCCATAGCTACGAGTACGCCCCACAACCGTTCGTATTCCAATCGGCAGGGCCGCATGTTGTATCGCTCACCGTAACGGATCAGTTCACGCAATGCAGTGACAGTACCACCATCACCGTAATTGCAAATGCTGCACCCACTAGCAACTTCACCTTGGCGCCGATCGACTCATGCATGAACCTGGTCGGCATAACTACCACCAACACTTCTGATGCGGGATCATCCGCGTTGTGGTACATCGATGGTGTGCTGCAAGGCGCACAATGGAACTTGGATACCACCTTCACCGGGTTGCCGGGTATGCATACCGTGATGCTCGTTTCCGGTGGCTTCGGGGATTGTACAGATACCAGTATAGTGCCCTTCTATTTGGCACAACGGCCTGTTGCGGCGTTCGATCTGACAGGGCCGAATTGTGAAGAAGCCGCGCTTGCATTGGAGAACAATTCAGAGTTCGGGGAATACTTCGAGTGGCGTTGGCCGGTACCAGTGGATTCCACTGCGGTCTCCGATCTGTTCGAACCCGCCCATGTGATCTTCGAAGACCCCGACACCTATTCCGTGCAACTGATCGTTACCGCCCCGAACGGATGCGTGGACTCCATTGTTGAGTACGTTACCGTGCATCCAGTAGCGCATGTATTGGAACCGACCTATGCCATACCTGCCGCGAATCAATGCGGCGTGATCAGTTTGAATGTGGTCACGGATCAGCCCGCCGTTCTGGAGTGGTTGCATAATGGCACCGAGCACATCAGTTATGCTGCGCAACTGGCATGGGAATTAGGAGACAGAGCACGGTGCGGACAGGTGCCGGTCACGTTGCGGACCACGTTAGGAACGTGTAGTGTAGATCGGGATTTCAGCCCGGAGTTCACGCAGGATCATGTGTGCATGTTCGTACCCAATGCGTTCACGCCGGACGGCGATGGCATCAACGATCTATTCAAAGCAGTTGGTCCTTCGGCACAAGCCATGAAACTCTCCGTGTTCAACCGCTGGGGCGAGCAGCTTTTCCACACGGAGAACATCAATGCCGGTTGGAACGGACTATACGGCGGTGCAGCACAGAAGCAGGATGTCTATATCTATAAATTGAAATACTGCGACGAGGACCGGGTAGGGCACGTAACCTTACTTGTGGGTGATCCGGATAGGTAACAGCGAAAAGTGCATTGTAACAACGGCGGAGTGTTACTTTTTCAAACAGTGGAGGGCCCTATTCCCAACCCGGAACTACATTGTCACCCATGGCCCTGTTCCAATCCGCTGTGCTCCAGAAATACCTTAAAGATCAGGACGATTCCCGTGTGAATGATGAGATAGATGCCTTTTATAGGTTACGTCGGCGGAGGTTGTTGAGTGGATGTAAATTCGCAAGAATTTAACAGTTAAAATTCATTAGACCGACACTACTATCAAAGAATACTACCGTTTACATTATTCCACATCACAACACTTCCTTCGTAAGGATAGATGACCCTCAATCAATACAGGACATGACCGGCCAAGATGGATTGAAACCGCGATCAATTAATGCACAAGTCATTGAGCATCCTGGGATTCATAATGTTCCACAAGCAATTATGAATCCAACGGGTAAGAAAAACGTCCAAATCGATATAAAAGTGACAGGAGTTGATTTATCTGAACTTGAAAATATTTTAGAGCAAAGGTGTATTGTTTGCGTGCAGTAGAACGATTTTGAAACTATTGTTTATGGTTTAGGCGAAGGGTTAAGCTGGGAAGCAGATGAACAAAAATTCTGTAGTGATACAGAAGTCGAACCAAGCAAGATGAAAACTGAGCATAACCTTAAATGGAAACGTTGACTACGTGGTGTCAGTTTTCCATCACCAGTAAAATCTGCGCAATACACCAAGGCCCACGCCTTTCAAACCCAAACAGACAGAAAAGACAAGGATATTACTGCGTTGATGTATTGCCGGAAAGAACGTTGTGTTCAACGGGTTGTCGAACGTGCCGACCATGTGGACAAGCAAAACATCACGGGGTACACAGGCCGGGTTGATCCACGCCCAATGCGTAACCAGTTCAAAGGCGATGTTCGGGTCTGTATCCGAAGCGCGGATCTGCCGATCGATCATTGTGGCCGGATCGCATTGCGCCTGAGACGGGATACACGAACAGTAGGCCAGAAGCATGAACATGCCCGATCGGAGCAGCGAGCAATAGAAGGACATTAAGCGAATTTAGTGAACGCGACTCTTGCCGTGTAACGGCGCTGAATAAAATGCGAGCATTTTGGTCAGAATTCATGATCAACCTGCTAGCAAAGCAATGTTGACTTACACTGCGTTGAACTTCGGCGCGCTGAATTCCTTGAGTAGATCCTCGAACAGAACATCCCGCGTACTGGTCACCTTTTCAAGTTCGATCCCTTCTTCATCCTGCGCACCATAAAGACGTGCATGCAGGTCCTTGTCTTCCAAATAGCTGTAGAGTGACCAAGTGTTGCCAGTGAATTCCAACGCGGTCATATTCTCGACCCAGTCTCCGGAGTTCATATACACTACGGGCTCTTCCTGACCTACATTGATCACGCGCAATGCAGGTTGGTGTATATGTCCACACACAACGATCCGGTATCCCGCATCAGACGCAAAACGTGCCGCGGTTCCTTCAAAATCACTGATGTGTTTCAGCGCTCCTTTTACACCGTTCTTAATACGTTTCGAGAATGAGAACCGTCCGCCTCCAAAAGCCTTGCTTGCCCGGTTGACCATCGCGTTGAGTACGATGAGCGAGTCATAGCCTTTGCCACCTAATTTGGCGAGCCAATGGGAATGTCTCATGGTCACATCAAACACATCTCCGTGGAAAAACCACGTCCGTAGACCATCCAGCTCCAGGACCAATTTATTGGCAATGTGCAATCCGCCCAACTGATATCCAGCAAATTTGCGGAGCATCTCGTCGTGGTTCCCGGTGATATAATGTACGGTGGTTCCTTTGGCCAACAATGAGGTGATGTATTTGATCACCTTCATATGCGAACTGGGAAAGTAGTGCTTGCTGAACTGCCACATATCGATGATGTCTCCGTTCAGCACAAGCACTTTGGGCTTAATGGAACGTAGGTAATTCAGCAATTCATCTGCCCTGCAGCCATAGGTGCCGAGGTGCAGATCGGAGATCACTACAAGATCCACGGAGCGTTTATTCTCTTTTTTCATGATCGGCCAGGAATGCACTCCTTGAGCTGTCCATTTGTTGCATCAAATGATTTTGTGCGCATGCAAAGGAATCGCTCGTAGGTTGACCCTATGTTGCGGGTATGTTAGGCTGTGGATCTCGCTGAACACGCGTGCGTTGAAAAGGTCTGCGCAACCATTCATTCTGTGCGTTCGGACAGGGTACATCGCCATACGAACAATACACGCAACACGATCCAGGTAACGGTTCGAAAATGGTGTTGCAATACAAGCAGTGATAGCGGACAACGCTCGACCTTCGTGGCATCTGGTCACGACTATGGCGAGCGCAATTGGGACATTCGAACCGGGAGAAGACCAGCGGTTTCCGCATGAACGTTCGATAAAGACGCCATTTGATCGGTGATCGTTCATTTTTCATGATCAGTGGACCCATTGAATGTTGGTACAAATGAATCCATGGAGATCTTCTTGAATATGAACGATCCGTTACCCTTTCAACCGCGAACTGGTCGACTTCCTGTATGGATCCTGAGTTAGATGATGACATCCATGAGTAATAGGATGATCTATTCGGGAGATCATCAATTGAAATCCACTAATGTGTATATAGTGCTCAGGGTCTGTGACTTGTGAATCGGTGGATGCGTAAGTAAGCGGTGCAGATCTTTCATGAAGCTAAGCGATCGTTAACCTTAAGTTAGCATTGGGTGAGGGTAGGCGGGGTATTTTTGCCCACCCCGTTAGGCCAAGGAGTATATGGAAATTGCACGGTATTGGAGTACGATCGTTGACGTTCTTATGGTCGTAGGCTCGCTAGGTCTGTTCATCTTCGGTATGAAGATCATGAGCGAGGGGATCCAGAAGGCTGCCGGCAAGAAGCTGCGGCAGATCCTGGCCTCCATGACGCGCAACCGGTTCTTCGGGGTGTTAACGGGGTTCCTTATTACCGGCCTGCTTCAATCTTCTTCAGCAACTACGGTAATGACCGTAAGCTTTGTGAATGCCGGACTTATTTCGTTGTTGCAGAGTGCCGGTGTAATGATGGGGGCCAACATCGGAACCACCGTTACGGGTTGGATCGTTAGTTACCTGGGATTCAAGTTCAAAGTATCAGCCATTGCCATTCCATTGATGGCATTTGCATTACCCATGATCTTTTTCAGGAAGGCTTCCATAAAGGCCTGGGGCGAGTTCTTGATGGGTTTTGCGATCCTGTTCCTGGGCTTGTCGGCACTGAAGGATTCAGTCCCGGACATTAGCGAAAGTCCGGATGTATTGCAGTTCTTGAGCTCCTATGCTCATCCAGCGTTATGGAGCCGGTTGATGTTCGTCGGCGTAGGTGCTTTGCTCACCATCATCATTCAATCATCCAGTGCAGCAATGACGCTCACATTCGTGATGACGGCGAACGGTTGGATCCCGTTCGAGGTAGCTGCATCCATGATCCTGGGGGAGAATATCGGTACCACGGTCACTGCGGAATTGGCTTCGTTGGTCGGTAATGTACATGCAAAGCGCTCTGCACGGATCCATAGTCTGTTCAACATTATAGGCGTATCGTGGATGGTTTTCCTCGTCCCCTACGTCTTGCATTGGATCACATGGTTCTCAATTGAAGTAATGGGTAACGCGAGCCCGTACAGTGATGCTACCAACGCTCCTGAAGCGATACCCTTGGCCTTGTCCTACTTCCACACCTTCTTCAATACAGTTAACATGCTGTTGCTCATTGGCTTCGTTGGTCCATTGGTCAAAGCTTCCATCTGGTCCGTTCCTAGTAAGACCGATGAAGATGAGGAATTCCATTTGGAATACATCGGGTCCGGTGTTGTGAATACGCCGGAGTTGTCGGTGATAGAGGCAAGTAGAGAGATCGCGCGCTTCGGTAAGTTGATCTCCAAAATGAACAAGATGGTTACGCGTCTTCTCACGGAGACAGAGACCAAAGCGAGGAACAAGCTGTACAAGAAGATCAGTAAATACGAAGAGATCAGCGACCGTATGGAAGTGGAAGTGGCGAACTTCCTGACCAGCGTATCGCAAGGTGAACTGAGTGAGGGCCTTTCGTTGAAGATCCGCAACATGCTCTCCGAA
Organism: Flavobacteriales bacterium; assembly: GCA_017987115.1. Classification (GTDB taxonomy): domain Bacteria; phylum Bacteroidota; class Bacteroidia; order Flavobacteriales_F; family PHOS-HE28; genus PHOS-HE28. Next base: position 17,682 of record JAGNUG010000015.1, read on the forward strand.
GTGAATGACATGGAACGCATTGCCGACATCTACTTCCAGATGAGCATGGTGATCAAGCGCAAGGAGGAAGAACAACTGTGGTTCACCCCTCTGCAACGAGAACAACTTCTGGGGATGTTCGAGCTATTGGAAAAAGCGCTGAGCGTGATGTGCAAGAACCTCGACGTGGAGGATTCGATGTACTTCGATCAAGCATTCGAACTGGAGCAACTGATCAACAAGCGCCGTGATGTTCTGCGCGATGGTCATTTGAAGAGCATTGAGGCTGGTGACTACAACGTGAAGAGCGGTCTTGTCTATAGCGACTTGTTCTCTTCATGTGAAAAAGTGGGAGACCACGTGATCAACGTAAGCGAAGCCGCGGTCGGCGAAGTATAGGTCGGGGGCTTGTCCTATGTCGTTTGTCCTATGAGGGCTGTCCTGTTAGTGGTTGTTCGTTATTCATTTATTGCTGTCTGCATGGTCGAAGACCCGGAGTACGCCTTCGCCCGGAATAAAAGCCGCAGGAACTGCTGGCTGCCACTGCCAATTGCTGACTACTATCTGCACTTACAACTTGAGTCTTGTCTTCCTTCCTTGGACGATACAGGCGCTGTCATGCTTAATTCTACATGTCATTCCGGGCCACGACCCGTAACATCATTCTCCATTCCCGAAGGGCACGATGTAACCTTTCCTTAACTTCTGCGACTTATCTGTTGAAACCTCTCCACCGTGAGCAACGAGAAACAGACAGCATTCATGGAAGCGTACGCAAAGTGCCACGAGCCTTTCGTGCGTTACTGCTCGGCACTGGCCTATGGCAGAATGCCCGCGGAGGACCTCGTACAGGATGTGCTGCTAACGACCTACAATAGGTTCGAGAAGATCGGGAAAAAGGATGAGCTGCTCCATTATCTGGTACGTGCTGCACGGAACAGGTCCATCAGTATCTGGCGTGTTCAACGCAGGTCCGAAGCTATCTGTGAAAAGCAGGCCATTCGGCTGAAGGAGCGCGGTGCCACCTCGGAAATGTTGGTGGATGTCGGGATCGTTTATTCCGCTTTGGATCGCCTACCGAAAGACCAGCGTGAGGCAGTGGTGTTGTTCGAGGTCTCCGGACTTCCGATGTCCGAGATCGCAGAGATCCAAGGATGTTCCGAAGGGTCGGTAAAGACGAAGGTGAGCAGGGGGCGCGCGAAGTTGCGTGCGCTGTTGGAAGGTCGCGCGAAAAGCGTGGGCGAAGATGTATTGGGATCACTAAAGACCTTGATGTTATGACACAGCAGGACAGAACCGAAAAGGCCCTGGAGCTGTTGAGGGAACTACCCGCTGAAGTATCGGTGGAGGATGTTGGCCAAATGGTCACTCTGTTCCCGCTCATTCAACCGACAACTTCGTGGTTCGGCCACATAAATCTAAACTCCATTCTAATGACGACCGCAGGCACAATGATCGTTGCTGGTATCACATACTTTGCTGCCTCAACTGGCGCACCGCAACCAGTTGCATCCGTGGTTGAAACACCACCGGAAGTTATCGAATTGCCGATCGAGCAACCCGTTGAAGAAGTTACGATCTGGCCAGAACAAGTAGTAGAGGCAGAAGCCCTTCCACCGGCGTTGCAGGAACAACCAGGTCCGTTAGCAGAACCAACAATTCCAGCACCGGCCCCGATCCCGACTGAAGTAGAACCTGCGGTTTCAGCAGCAACGCCTGCTTCGGCTCCATCGCCAGCCTCGGCTCCTGTTCCGCCAGCACCTTTGGGTCACGGCCCCTCTCCAGCTCCTGCACCAGTTCCGACACATGCGCCTCCTAAGGAGCCAATGATGCCAGCACCAGCTGCGCCATGCAATGAGATCCGTATGAGAACGGAAGCTGAGAAACAATGGAACCATACAGGGTTCAAGACCGTGAAAGTGTTGGGTCCGATCGAAGTCATCATTGAACAAGGGCCATTCGCTGTGAATGCGCAAGGCGATGAAGGTGCAATGGAGAGTTTGATGGTCACTATGGAAGGTGGGAAATTGGTGATCACAGGCGGCGGAAGTAAGAACAATGGAAAGAGCGCAGAGAGAGGATCCGGTAGAGGCAACGAGAAGAGCAAGCATGAACAAACCTGCGGATCGTCGGCTGTAGTTCACATTACCATACCGGATCTGGAACGCGTGGAGTTGCTTGGTCCGGGTGATATCCATATCTCGGAATTCACCAATTTAACTTCCATGGAATTGGATCTTCAGGGGTCCGGAGATATTCATTTCGTTTCGTTCAAAGGGTTGAACAAGCTCGCAATTGCGCTTGCCGGTTCGGGAGATATTTTCGGAGAAGAGGCAGAAGTTACCGGTACAACACGGATAGCGTTGACGGGAAGCGGTGATGTACTTATTGCCGGACGAACTGACAAAGTGGATATCAGTGTGATAGGATCCGGCGATGTTGAAGCAAGCGATCTTGTAGCCAACGGAGGCGAGGTGCATGTTACAGGTTCGGGTGATGTGATCCTGAACAGCAAGGGCACTACGGTCAGTCAGGTAATGGGTAGTGGAGAGGTACACAATATCGGATCCAGTGGGAGTGGTTCACGCATTGATTGAGTGGAAACTATGAGGGTAGTTATTGGGATATTGAAAGATGTCCTTCCTCCTGCTGGTCCGGTATTGTAACTCTGCTTCAGGGCGCACGAGCGCGCAACTGTTCCAGGTCGTTACTGATCTATGATCATTCGCAAGTCGCACATTTGGCATTAGGACAAACTCGTCCCCTTCTTAAAATTCCCGATCTTCGGGCACCCTCCCAGCGTTTGGTGGTGGTGTGCAATGCGAAATGGTACAAGTCTCATTGATCCGGTGTTGATGGAGCCTGAACAAGGTGTTCCCGAGCCAGAGCATTTCGGCCTTTCATGGCCCGGTAAACATGCGGCATACGATCGTGCCTCTGCATCAACAAGTATGGAGATGGTGCACGTTCCGATCAAGGACGTAAGCTCCAAGAGCACCAAGAACATCTTCATCGAAGGTGATAATCTGGATACGTTGAAGCTTCTGAAAAGGGACTACGCCGGGAAGGTGAAGACGATCTACATCGATCCACCATACAACACCGGCAAGGACATGGGTTACGCCGATGATCTATCAGAGACCCGAAGGAGCTATGAGCAACGTTCGGAACGCGCGATCGGAAACGTACATGATGCACATGGCGATGGCAGGTACCACAGTCAGTGGTTGAGCATGATGTATCCGCGATTGATCCTTGCGCGCGACTTGTTGCGCGATGACGGTGTGATCTTCGTGAGCATCGATAACAATGAAGTCCATTACTTGCGCGTGCTCATGGCCGAGGTGTTCGGTGATACGAATTCCGTGGACCTGTTCGCGTGGGTAAAAACGGAAACACCAGCTAACCTTAGCAAGAAAAGCAAGAAGGTGGTGGAGTATGTGGTGTGCTATCAGAAGTTGAAGAACGGCGATCGCTTTCGCGGCATCCGCAAATATGCGGGTACGGCGAATACGGTTTTGAACCAGAGTAATAAGGTAGGCGAGTTGGTGTTCCCGAAGAATGTGGTCACCACCAACTTGCCCGATGGAAAAATTGCTGCCGGTACATACGGATCCAAAAGTTACACGGTGGAATTGCTGAAGGATACTCAAGTAAGAAAGGGCGTCTTCATCAGACCGATCGAGCTGCGAGCAAAGTTCCGTTGGTCACAGAAAAAGTTGGATGCAGAGATCGCCGAAGGAACGAGCATTTCAATTCCAACAAAGACATTCTCGGTTGCTTATACCCGTGCGGATTACGCACCTGAAGTGCCACCGAATTTGATCAACTCAGCCGTTGGTGTCGGTACCAATGAGAACGGGTCGGCTCACTTGAAGGACCTCTTCGGATGCAAAGTGTTCGACTTTCCCAAGCCGGTTTCACTGATCAAATACCTGTTGGGTTTTCAGACACCGGAACCCAATGACATCATACTCGATTTCTTCGCTGGTTCCGGTACAACGGGTGAGGCGGTTGATACAATGGTGCAGGAGGATGGAATACCGCGACAATTCATCTTGGTGCAGCTGCCGGAAGAGCTTGCGCTCGACCATCCTGCAAGGCAAATGGATTGCGCAACCTATGCGGATGTGTGTCGTGAACGGTTGATGCGCGCTTTCAAGAAGAACAAGAGCAAGTCTGGTTTCACGAGTTACGCAGTGCTTTGATCGGTACTGATGCAAGTAGTGGACTTTGATTTCGACCGTGCAAGGACCAAGGCACTTGCCCAAGCGGAACAGATGTTGGGGAACGATCTGTACTCGCGGTTCAAACTAACCCGGGAAAAACGGTTGGAGAAAGCGATGCTAGGTTCGTTGGGTGAACTTGCATTCGAACATTTCCTTGTCTTCAACAACATCAATTTCGAACGGGATATGAGCGACTTCACGCAAGTGCGAACAGATCAATTCGACTTCCGGATCAACGGTAAATTGTTCGATATCAAAGTAGCGAAACTCACCACTACCAGGCCACCGTCGGACAGTTGGACGTATGGTTATCCGGTGGACCAACTGCCTGCAACGAAGGATTACATTGTGGTCGGTTGGGTGGATATGGTCGGCGAGCGTGCAGGGTTCCATGGGTATATCCGTGGTGGTGCCGTTGCCCGTTTTCCGGCGGTGACCAAGAACAAATTCGCAGGTTATGATTACCTCACGCCGAACCATGAATTCAAATGGGGTGTGCTGAACAAAAATATTGAAGGGTTGTTACTTGGTTACGAACGAAAATGAACTAAGCCGATCCAGCGCGGATAGTTGGGTCGGCGGGAACGAAGCTTAAATTGCAGCGCATGATGAGCGTGAATGAAGCGATAACACTTATTGAAAGTAAGCTGTTGATCTGGTTGAGGGAGATCATTGCCCTATTACCTAATTTGCTGTTGGCCGCTGTGATCGTCGTGGCGGGTTGGCTCATAGCCAAGCTTACAAGGAAGGGCGTGACCAAGTTGCTGGAAAGATCCAGTTTCGGACTTTCGTTGCGCCGCTTGATCGCTAATGCAACGTATTTGATGGTGATCATGTTCGGCTTGTTCGCAGCACTGAGCGTGTTGCATTTGGACAAGACAGTAACCTCCATCCTTGCTGGAGCGGGGATCATTGGCTTGGCACTCGGATTCGCTTTCCAGGACATAGCGGCAAACTTCATCAGCGGTATTGCAATGGCCGTGCAGCGACCTATTCGCACGGGTGATCTTGTGGAGGCCGGAGGGCAACTGGGAATTGTGGAGCGCATCGATCTGCGAACTACGGAGCTGCGCGATCTACAGGGATTACAAGTGATCATTCCGAACAAGGATATCTTTCAATCCGTACTTAAGAACTATACCCGCAATGGTTCACGGCGAGTGGATCTGGACGTGGGCGTTAGCTATGGAGATGATCTGGCCAAAGTGGAACGGGTAACGATCGAAGCGGTGAAGACCATTGATGGCCTTTTGCCTGATCACGAAGTTGAATTATTCTACAAGGAGTTCGGTGATAGTAGCATAAACCTTGAGGTGCGTTTTTGGGTCTCTTCCAAAAGTCAAGGATACTACAATGGTCGGCGCAGTGCGGCGATCGTGGCCATCAAAGCGGCATACAATAAGCACGATATCATGATCCCATTCCCGATACGCACATTGGATTTCGGTATCAAAGGCGGCGAGAAGTTGAATGCAATGTTGAGCGATCGTGAAGCGAAGTAGATCAACTGGCCCTTTGATCATTGGTCGCAGAGATCCGGATAAGTTGTCGTAAATGTGCTAACACGACCTATGGCCTAACTCGGAACGTTCCTTTCACATTCCGTTGTTGCGGAATTGTCAGAAAATGTACTATTGGATCTACGACCCGGACCGACGGTTGCGAACAGGGCTTGGGATCATTGAGTGAACAAAGATCCATACTGGTTCTCACCCCTGCATAGCTGAAGACAACATGTCCATCAGTTCGCTCCAAGCCTCGTTCGTTTCTGGTGTATGATCCGGGCCAAGTGTGCGTTGAACAGTTGCAAGGAACGCAGCTTTGAATGCGATGTAATGATAGGGCCGAACACCGTATGCACTATGGCGTTGCCCAAGATCATGGAAGTGCCGCACCATGGTCTCTGGCTCACTCATGTGCTCCACGGCATTGCTGATAGCGAGGGTAAGTTTGCGATGTTGTTCATCCATTGGTCCTTCGAAGAGGATCCGTAATTGGGGTTCGGCGATGAACAATTCCTCGTAAAGAACATCCGGGAATCGCATGTTCGCCGGTTCCATCTTGGACCAAGTATTCCGGACTATGGATAGTTGCTCTGGGGACATTTGGATCAGCGGATCTAAAGTTACATGAATCCGCTTCAAGTGGATTTCGGTCTCAGGCCTTAACTCAGAACTGATACCGGAACAGGATGGGTCGTAAACGTCGCACCGTTCAGGTTTTCCACCAAGCCATAAGCAATAAGGGCATTGCGGTAATGAACAAGGCCAATAGTGAAAGGCAACAGAGCACAAGGAATTTACCAGCGAAGGAAGTCCATCCTTGCCCGAAACGACTGATCAGCAACGAAGCGATAGCGACCGTTCCGACAAGGAAGCCAATGGCCAGCATTAAGGCCATGCCATTGGAATCGTTCGGGATCAATGCGGCTACCAGAACTGCCAGGACAGCAATACCGATATCGCGCAGCCATGTATTTCTGGTTGGATCTTTAGCGGCGAAGTAGGCACGCATGGAAACCAAAGTGACCAGCGCAAGGTAAATTGCGGGCGGGTGTAAGGTCATTATCAGATCGTAGCAACTACTTTCAACTCGATCGCGATCGGTGTGGGCAGGCAGTTGATCTCAAGCGTTGTGCGGCAAGGTGGATCATGTTCAAAATGCTCCTTCCACAACCGATTGTATTCCCCGAAATCATCCTTCATGTTGGTCAGGAAAACAGTCACATCCACGATCTTGTCCCAGGAGGAACCAGCATCCTCCAGGATCCATTTCACGTTCTGGAAAACGCTGCGTACTTGTGTGGTAATGTTGTACGAAAGGATGTTGCCATCCGCATCCAGCTCAACGCCCGGGATTTTCTTGGTGCCACGTTCCCTTGGACCAACGCCACTTAGAAAAAGCAGATCACCAACACGGCGAGCATGGGGGTAGTGGCCAACAGGTTCCGGGGCTTTGTTGCTGTGGGTGGAAGACATGGTAGCAAAGATGAGGCATTTTCCGATCGGCCCATCACCACAATGACGCCTGTCACTTTACTTCGACTTCCTTTCCCGAACTTAGCTGCATGATCCCACGCGCATTGTTCATTCTTGCACTCGTATGCCTCACGGGCTGCAAAGAGGACGAGAACACCATCACACCGACCATTGGCACGATCACCGAAAGTGTTTACGCAAGTGGTATTGTGAAAGCAGCGGGGCAGTATCAGGTAATTCCATCGGCCAACGGAAAGCTCTTGGCGCTTTTGGTCCAGGAAGGGGATACCGTAAAAGCAGGGCAGGCACTGATGCGGATCGATGATCGAACAAGCAGCCTTTCAACGAGCAATGCCTTCGCCCAATTGCGCAATTTGGAACGTAACGTGCAGGACGATGGTCCGGTACTTGGTCAGCTAAGAACCGCACTGGATCAAGCCCGTGACAAACTTGCCGTGGATAGTGCGAATTACATGCGACAGAAAGCGTTGTGGGAGAAAGAGATCGGAAGTCGCGCAGAATTCGATCAGCGTGAACTGGCCTATAATTCCAGTCGGTCAGCATATGAACGAGCACAGAAAGCGATAACGGAAACGCGCGATAAATTGCGGACGGAGCTGGAGGTCGCAAGGAACACGGTAGCGATCAACACAGCAGGGAATGATGATCGCACACCCCGTAGTTTGATCGACGGTATCGTTTACGACCTGATGATCGAACCCGGTGAATTGGCCACTACCCAGAAACCCGTTGCAGTGATCGGAAGCGCAACGGATCTGTATCTGGAACTGGAGGTGGACGAGTACGACATCAGGCAAGTGAAGTCCGGCCAGTTGGTATACGTCACCTTGGATAGTTATGCCGATCAAGCCTTCGCTGCGGAGATCACGCGCATTATCCCGATCATGGATGAGCGATCACGCACGTTAAAAGTGGAAGCGAAGTTCACGGATAGGCCGCCAACGCTGTATCCGAATTTCACGGCCGAAGCAAGCATTGTGTTGCGCACGAAAGAGAACGCATTGACCGTTCCTGCGAGCTACGTGGTGGATGATGGTTTCGTGCTTATCAGTGCAGAAGAACGCAGAGCTGTAACCATCGGTGCACGCGATATGCAACGTGTCGAGATCCTTGAAGGCATAGACGCCAACACAACGCTTTACAAGCCCTGATCAGTCGTTATGCAACTGCTGATCGACATCGCCGTTACCTTATTGCGGGCCAAAATGCGACAAAGTATTGTTGCGGCTGTCGGTGTCATGTTCAGCATTGCCATGTTCGTTACGCTCTTGGGTTTCATGAACGGACTGAACACCTTGTTGGATGGTTTGATCTTGAATCGCACGCCACATATTCGCTTGTACAATGAACTGCATGCATCGCCGATGCAGCCCATCGAGCATGCATTCCAATATGCGCCTGATAGTGCCCACCACTTTATCCGCAGCATCAAACCAAAGAATGAATTGCCACGATTGCGCAACGCAACAGCGATCATGGCCGCATTGGAGAAGGATGAACGCGTGCTTGCCGTTTCGCCACGGTTGGTAGCGCAAGTGCTTTTCAATGTAGGTACCACGGATCTGAACGGTATCGTGAATGGAGTGGATGTCATGAAGGAGGTGCAGTACTACACGTTCGCGGACTATCTGGTACAAGGTGAACCGGAGGATCTTGCGAGTGGCAACAACACCATCGTCCTGGGCAAAGGGTTGGCGGATCTGATGGAAGCGAAGATCGGCGATGTGGTGCAGGTGACCACCGCGACCGGTGATCGGGCCATGCTGCGCGTTGTCGGCTATTTCCAAAGCGGCATCGCGGACTACGACAAAGTGCAGTGCTACGCGAACATCAAGACGGTGCAGAAATTATTGGCGCGACCCGGAAGTTACCTCACGGACATCAACGTGAAGCTGCACGACATTGCTGAAGCGCCGGCAATGGCAAAAGAACTCAGGTCGCGCTTTGGTGCACAGGCCGAGGACATACAAACGGCCAACGCACAATTTGAAACGGGTAGCGATGTGCGTAACATCATCAGTTACGCGGTGGGTATTGTGCTGTTGATCGTAGCGGGTTTCGGGATCTACAATATCCTGAACATGATGATCTATGAAAAGCTGGATGCGATCGCGATCCTCAAAGCCACCGGGTTCAATGGAAACGATGTGCGCAGGATCTTCTTGTTGCTCAGTATCATTATCGGGATCGTCGGAGCGGTCGGGGGACTGATCGTCGGTGTAGGGCTGCAAACATTGATCGACAACACACCATTCGTAACCGCAGCGTTACCTACGATAACCACGTTCCCCGTTGATTATTCGCTCAAATACTATGTCATTGCCGTGTCCTTCGCCTTGCTTACCACATGGGTGGCAGGTTGGTTCCCTGCCAGTAAGGCGAGTCAAATAGACCCTGTAGAGATCATCCGCGGAAAATGAACAAAGACGCGAATGCACTCGAAGTCCGGAAGGTGAGCAAATACTTCCATGATCCGGTATCGGTGAAGGTATTGAAGGAGGTGTCGTTGGAAGTAAAGCGCGGGGAGTTCGTGAGCATTACAGGGAAAAGTGGTTGTGGTAAAAGCACTTTGTTGTACATCCTCAGTACCATGGACACCGACTACGAGGGTGAATTGTTCATCGATGGCGAAGCAACACGCGGTAAGCCCGGATCCCGTTTGGCGCAGATCCGGAATGAAAAGATCGGATTCGTCTTTCAGTTCCACTACTTGCTGACCGAGTTCAGTGTATTGCACAATGTGATGTTACCGGGGTTGAAATTGCGCAAGAAAAGTAAAGCCGAAGTGGAACACCGTGCCATGGAGCTGCTCAACGAGTTGGAGATCGGTGATCAGGCATTGAAAGGCGCGAACCAGATCAGTGGAGGCCAGAAACAACGAGTGGCCATTGCGCGCGCATTGATCAATGATCCGTTGATCATCATGGGCGACGAACCAACAGGCAACCTGGACAGCCGGAACAGCGACATAGTTTTCGACATTTTTCAACGGATCGCTCAAGAGCACAAACGCAGTCTATTGGTCGTGACGCATGACCCTGATTTTGCCGACCGTACCGATCGCATCATAGAGATGGATGATGGCAGGGTCGTGAGTTGAATCCAACGAACAAAGGCCCGTTTCCGGGCCTTCATTCTTTCTTGGGTTTTGGTTTGGGTTCTGGTATGACGAAGAACAACACCTTGGCGAAGAGGAACGGAACCTAGGGCGGTCCCGTTCCTTCCTCTGTGGGGCGGCATCTACCGCTCTCCCTGATCAACGCAGCTTCAGATAGAACGTTTGAAGATAGTCCTTACCTGAGCTCACATCGATCCGGTAGACGCCGGGTTCCAGTTTTTTCTTGGGATTGAATTTGAGGTCCACACGTGCCGTGCTTGCAGCTTTACTTGGCTTGCCTGCGGTGTGCGCACTAGCGGTTGCTTCGTTCATTGCGCGGCTCGTTGAAACGGATGGATCCTGTCCGGTGTACTCGGTTCCCTTTGGTGAGGTGATCGTGAAGTTGGCACCGCTGGCCAACGCTTCCGGTAGGTCAAAGGCCATGTGCAGCTCATTTGCTCGCCGCGCCTTAACTGTGAGTTTGGCCTTCTTGCCTTTGAGCGCATCCACTTGTGCATTGTTCACCATGCGTGCACCTGCATCACGCATTTCCAATTGATGTGCTAATGCTTCGCGCTCCGCATTTGCGCGATCAGCGGCTGTGCGTAGATCCACCTCGTTCGCTTGTGCATCCTTTAGTTTGTCACGCAGTTGCTGTGCGGTGAGTTTCAGGTCGGCTAGTTCTTTTGCTTGCTTTTCATTGCGCACGCCAATGCCAGCAAGTTCACTTGCACGTGCCTCCGCCTTGGCCAGCCGGTCTTCCAGATCTGCAATGGAATTCATCGCCTCACTGTTCTTTTGTTCGATCGCACTCAACATATCGCTGGTCATGTTCAACCTGGCCAAAGCGGCTTCTTGTTCTGCAAGCGCTTTGTCCTTATCGGCCAATGCTGATCTGACGGCTTGCTCAAGAGCGCTTTGTTGATCGTGGATGTAAGCAGTGGTGCTAATTGCTCCAGTTGCGATAAGTGCCAGTGCCACTATGGTGGCGGTTTTGGCTTTGCTTTTTGTTTTTGCGGTTTCCATTAGGGTTGTTTTGGGCTTATTACGCCGCACACCCCACCAACAGTTATGAAAAAGTCATGAAAACTGGATTTTCCCCTTGAACCCTGAATTCAACTTCCTGAGCTGAACTTCACGATGAACTGAGCACCTTTACCGATCTCGGAGACCACATCTATGGTGCCTTTGTGCAGTTCAACCACGCGCTTTACCAAGGCCAATCCAATACCATACCCGTGAGCATCACTGGTATGCTTCGCACGATAGAAGTGCTCGAAAATGCGTTCCTGGTCCTGTGGGGCTATCCCTGGACCGTTGTCCTCCACTTTCATTTCGATGGTGGACCCGACCCGTCCCAGAGAGATCATGGCGTGGTGATCAGGAGAATACTTGCACGCATTTTCCAAGAGATTGGCGATCATGGATTGAAGCAAGATCTCGTTGCCTGTCATGGTCACATCCTCATCATCTTCCACCTCGTTCATGTTCACGTCGATCTTATTCGCCACATTGGCCTCCATAAGATTCTCGCGCACCATCCAGATCACCTCATCCAAGCGCACCGGACTGAAGGATATCGCCGTTGCCTCTGTTTCGGCCTGCGCCAATAACAACAAACGATCACTTGACCGGGTCACGGCACGCACATCCTCTTGAATGGAACGCAATGCCTTTAAATAGTCAGCCTCGGACCTAGGTTTCAATAGCAGCACGTCGATCTGTCCGGATATGGCGGTCAAGGGGGTACGCATTTCATGGGATGCGTTTGCGATGAAGTTCTTCTGGGAATGGAAAGCGGAACGCAAGCGCCCCAGCATGCCATTGAATGAGATCGCCAATTGCGCAAGCTCATCAGTACCGTTGCCGATATCGACCCTTTTTGATAGGTCGGTCGCAGAGGTCTCTTGGATGTCCTCTACAAGGCGCTTGATCGGAGAGAGTGCACGGAGTGCAAATATCCTGCCGACCAGAAAGATCAGGGCGGTCCCGATGACCAAAGTTACCAGCATGACCCGGGCCAGGTCCGCGAGTTTTCTTCTGCCGAAACGATCATAGCCTGAAGTAACTACGGTGTACTGTTCATCACCGTTCATGAACACCGAGCCGAATGCCTCACGGTCATTGAAAGCGGATAATAGGGTGCCTTTTTCCTTGATGCGGGTGATCATATACTTCGGTTCCATTGGGTCCTCGATACCCATGTGGAACAACAAAGAATCGTTGGAATCAAAAATGCTGATGGACTCTTCGGTCAAACGCACAAGGCCTCTCTGTTCCATTTTACGCAACAAGCGATCATCGACCTCTTCCACCTGTATCAATAGGTTCGCTGCATTCTCCCCACGGTCATGCAGGCGCGTATTGAATTCATCCTTTCTGAATTCAGCAGCACGCAAGTACACGATCACGAATGCCAGTCCTAGTATACAAGACGCAAGCAAAAGGAATTGCACGGCAAGTCGCGTGCGGATGTTCATGGCTTATTGGTAAGGATATATCCTTGACCGAATCGAGTGTGTATCAGCTTGGGTTCAAAGTCACGATCCATCTTCTTGCGCAATAATTTGACGTACGCTTCGACCACGTTGGTTCCTGTGTTGAAATCGATCTTCCACACCTGTTCGCTCAGGAAACTTCTTGAAAGTACACGCTGCGGATTACGCATGAAGAACTCGAGCAGTTCGAACTCCTTCACTGTGAGTTGTATCCGCTGTCCATTTCTCAGGACTTCTTTCTTGACCGTATCCAGATCAAGACCGGCATACGATAGTTTGTCATCCAGCGAAACAGAATTGGTATTTCCTCTACGTGTAAGTGATCGCACACGGGCAAGCAGTTCCTGGAATTCGAACGGTTTTACCAGATAATCATCAGCCCCGGCATCCAGGCCGGCTACTTTGTCCGCGGTGGTCCCCAATGCGGTGAGCATCAGAATGGGAACTTTGCTTCCCCCGGCACGGATCGCTTTGCACGCACCGATACCATCCAATCGAGGTAGCATTACGTCCAGTAGGATCAGATCCAAGGTATCATCCTTGGCCAGTCGTTTGCCGGCAAGCCCATCCGGGGCACTCACTACAACATGTCCGCTTTCTTCCAGACCTTGTTTTATGAAGGCGGCAACCTTTGGTTCATCTTCTACGACCAGTATGCGCATGGATCAAAACTAGTTGGTGGAACGGTGAGAAGGTACACTTTGATCCATACAATTGAAAAAGGTCCGACGACGGACCTTTTTCAAAATACTGCAAAACCAGTCCTTCGTCCAGTTTACCCGAGTATCGCAAGGCAACCGGCACCCCTGCCCAGCAACATTGTTGCTTCCTTGCGAATATTCAGGGTCCTCCAAGTAACGGGTCGCTCAAGAGTGGTCGCTCTAACGGTGCAAAGCTCGTGCAATGCGCAGAGAATGAATGGGGAATGGAATGAAAAATTCATGAAAATTGAACGGTGCTGCGAAGTCTGTTCGGAGCAGACGGATCGGTGCGTAAGCAGCAAGTGGTGGCATATGCTACTACAAGTTCTGAGCTGTGCGTAGTTTTACATCAACCCTAATTCAAAACTCACCCCACATACAATTATGCGCTACCGTAGACTAGGCACATCAGGCCTTCAAGTATCAGAACTTTCATTGGGCTCATGGCTCACTTTCGGTAAACAGATCGGGGACCCCGTTGCTGAGAAATTGATGAAGACCGCCTATGATGGCGGGATCAACTTCTTCGACAATGCCGAGATCTATGCTCGGGGTGAGAGTGAGCGGGTAATGGGCAAAGTGCTGAAGAAGATGAAATGGAGCCGCGATTCGTGGGTCGTTAGCAGCAAGGTCTTCTTCGGTACTGGTGGAAAATTGCCTACCCAGATCGGCTTGCACCGTAAACATGTTGTGGAAGGCTGTAACGATGCACTGAAACGGTTGCAGGTGGAGTACATCGACCTGTTCTTTTGTCACCGTCCGGACAAGAACACACCGATCGAAGAAACCGTTTGGACCATGCACCAACTGATCATGGCCGGCAAGATCCTGTATTGGGGCACCAGCGAATGGAGCGCACAGGAAATCATGGAGGCGCACCTATTCGCCAAGCAGAACCATTTGATCGGGCCGATCATGGAACAACCGCAATACAACATGTTCCACCGCGATAAGGTTGAAGTAGAATACGGACAGATCTACAAGACCGTTGGACTTGGCACCACGATCTGGAGCCCCTTGGCCAGTGGCATACTCAGTGGAAAACACCGGGATACAAAAGCCAATAAAGGCACGCGCCTTACCATGGAAGGCTTGGATTGGTTGCGCGAACGCGAGCTGACCGAAGCGCGTCTGAAGAAAGTGGACAAGCTGAAAGTGATCGCTGAAAAGCTCGATCTTTCACTTCCTGTAATGGCGCTTGCTTGGTGCTTGAAGAACCCGAACGTGAGCACCGTGATCCTGGGTGCAAGCAAAGAAGCACAGCTAAAGGAGAACTTGGGTGCGGTAGAAGCCCAGGATAAGTTGACTGCAGCTGTAATGGAGAAGATCGCGAAGGTGTTGGACAACGAACCGGCGCGACCGATGTTCTGATCAGTATCGAATGGAACGCTCCGTACTCTTCGCCTTGATCTCCATGGTCTTCGCCGGTGTTACTGCGGTGATCGCTAAGCTAGTGTGGTAACCCCTAAGCTCATCAACTATCTCCACCGCCATTTTCCTTCCTGTGGCGTTGGAATGTTTCGCTGTAGCCACCGCTACAACGTGCACATTCCGCCTTGCATGAAGAAAAATGACATCGGATCTTTAGCTAACGAACTCAGGGGTTACCACACCGGGAATGAAGAACGTGAGTGGTGATGTTGCCCTCGCAGTACGCACCACTTTGATCTTTGCGTTGGTGTGGATCAATTCACTCGCGTTCCGACAAGTAACGGAACTGAAATTGCTCACGCGGAACGATCTCATGTTCCTGTGCCTATCTGGAGTAACAACATTTCTCTCGTGGCTGTTCTACTACCGCGCCATGAAAGAGGGGAGTGTAGCCTTGGTCTCAACGATCGACAAGGCCAGCGTTGTAGTCACTATTTTGCTTTCGGTTTGGATCCTGAAGGAACCGCTCACTTGGCGCTTGGCACTCGGTGGTTCGCTGATGGTCGCTGGGCTTGTTGTTCTGGTATGGAAATAGGTTCCTAGTGGTTGTGCTCTCCGCTGCCTTTGGTCAATTCACTTAATAAGTAGTAGGCCCCTTTGATCGCGATCTGCGCATTAGGGTCCAGCGCACTCAACGGTTTCACTTCCGTGTAGCCCAGCTCGGTCGCTCCAATGCGCACTGGAACCTGGGCGAAGGTGTTCGGTTCGTTCTCCACGAATATGAAATGCTCATCACCATTGCTGATCACTGCATCGCTTGGTAGGCTCCATGCTTGTGTGCTGTCGGTCATGATCAATGCTTCGATGTACATGCCTGGTAACAGTTCCTCACCGGTATCATCCAACCGTGCATGCACCAATACGGCTTGCTGATCGGTCTCGAATGCTTTGTTGATCGCGAAGACCATGGCGGTGTGCTGACCCACCGGTTCACCTGCGTGACCGAAGACCACTTGCTGTCCGACTTTCACGCGTGCAACGTCCTGCTCGAACACATTCAGGTCGATGTGCAGCCTCCGCGTGTCCACTATTTCGAAGAGCGGTTTGTTGGGTTCGGCGAATTGACCCAAGTTGACATTGATCCGTTTCAAGTTCCCTGTTATTGGCGCTCGCACCGCATACGATGCACTGATGTTGTCCGGCGAAAGCCGTTCGGGATCCATACCGAAGAGCCGCAGCTTGGCAGCTAAGCCTGCTTTCCTTGCGCGTGCGCTGCTCGCATCAGCTTGTGCGCGTTCCACGGTCTTGGTGGCGTTGATGCGATCGGTCTGCAGGTCTTGTTGGCGTTTGAGATCGGCATCGAATACATGCATATCAGATACCGTTACCAAGTAGTCCTGCTGCAGTTGTAAGTATTCAAGGTTCTCCAATGTGGCGAGCACGGCTCCTTTCTCTACATGCTGTCCTTCTTCCACGGACACCGTCTTCACCAGGCCACCGATCAATACACTCACTTGTGCGTTCTGGTCAGGAGGTAGTGCAAGCCGACCATTGGCTTTTAACGAGGATTTCAATCCGCGGTGCTCCATTTTCCCGGTGATCAACCCAATGGCTTTCACTTGCTCGGCAGTGAGCACCACTTCAGGACCATGGTCCAGAGCATGCGCTGGATGTTCTTCTGCAATGGTTGGTGCGGTTGGTTCGTTGCTGCATGAAACAAGCAAAACCATGATCGCAAGGTGTATGAGGTAGCGCATGTTCGGGTTGGAAATGTTCGTTCCGTATTTCATTGGATCATTAATTAGTGGCCTTGTAAACTTTTCAAATGAAGCAGTGTAAGCGCGAGTTCATAACGAATGCGCAAGTGTTCGCTATCGATGTGGTAGGATCGATCGATCCCTTGAATGAATTCCATGTAACCGATATCCCCGCTCAGGTAAGCGCGTTCCGCATCGCTGCGTAACGTGGCGGCAAGTGAGGCGCCGGTGCCTTCGTAGTAGGCCAGGTTCTCGCGCAATTGGGTCAGTCTGGTGCGGGTGCGTACCAGTTCCGTTTCGCGGGTGCGACGTAGGTCCTCGAGTTGATGTTGTGCGATCTCGCTTCGTAGCCGTGCAGCTTTTGTGCGGGTTCCTTGTCCGCCACCGGGCAGTGGTATTGATGCGCCGATCAGGTATCCGCTGAAGGGTGCTTCACTCTCCAAAGTCTGGTAGAAGCCGCCACCTTGCAAGCTCGGTGCCCATTGGCTACGTTCCAATTTCCATGCTTCTTCAGCAAGTGTTGCGCGTTGTTGTTCTTGCATTAGCACGGGGTCCGTACCACCACCGGGATCCTGTTCGTGTGCCAAGGTGGTGATGGCATTGGTGTCCGGCAATGCGCCATTCAATGCCCCGGTCCATCGTTCCAATTCGGCTTGGTAAACTGCAAGGTCACCTTCCGCGCGGCGCAGTTCAACGCGTACTTGATCTGCACTGCTTTGCGCGCTCACCTTTTCCAATCGACCGGTCTGGCCTACTTCGAATTTCCGGGCAGCGTAACGTGAAAGCCGTGTGTAGACACTGTCCAAGCGTTTCAACAATGCGATCTGTTCGGTTCCCATTGTCCATTGCAGGTATGCACCTCCTGCATTCTCCTTCACCAACGCGCGCGTGGTTACTTGATCCGCTTCGGCCAAGCGCATACTCTCTTTCAAATAGGAAGCACGTTGCGCGATCACGGTCGGGAAATCGATTCCCGTGACAGCTTGTATGTTGTAGTCATGCGCGTAACCGCTGTTGATCTGCCCATGTTGGTATTGAGCGTTCATTGGGCTGAGTTGGAACGCAGTCCTTCGGAGAACATCCTGTTGTTGCACATTGAGTTCGGCTGCGGTTATTGTAGGATGCGATCGCAACGCACGGTTCACGGCACTGTCCATCGGTAGCACTTGGCCTTGTACCGTGTTACCCAGCATTGCGAAGAACAAGATCGACGATGCGACGATCGATGTCGTACCCGACCGTCTTTTCCGTTTGCGCGTATGCACGAGATGGTAAAGCACGGGCAATACCACAAGCGTGAGCAAGGTGGAACTGATCAAGCCACCAATGACCACGGTGGCCAATGGGCGTTGCACTTCACTGCCTTCGCTATTGCTCAATGCCATGGGCAGAAATCCAAGCGATGCAACAGCAGCCGTTGCGAGTACCGGACGAAGACGTGCGAGCGTTCCTTTGACCACGCGTTCCGTTACACGTTCATCATTTTCTTCGAGACCATCTTCTTCCTTCTTCAGCTGGTCGAAGTAGCTGATCAGCACAATGCCGTTCAACACGGCCACACCGAAGAGCGCGATGAAACCGATACCGGCACTGATGCTGAAATCGAGATCGCGCAGCGAGAGTGCGAACACGCCACCAACGGCGGCGAGCGGCACTGCACTGAAGATGATCAGCGCTTGCTTTACTGAACCGAATGCGAAGAATAGGAGGATGAAGATCAAGGTCAATGAGATCGGAACGGTGAGCAATAAACGCGCACTAGCTTGTTCCAGATTCTTGAACGTACCGCCGTATTCCACATAGTAACCCGTTGGTAATTTCAAGTTCGCTTCGATCGCTTTTTGGATGTCCTGTGCAACGCTCTGGATATCACGTCCGCGCACGTTGGTCTCTACCACGATGCGGCGTGCACCGTTCTCACGGCTCACTTGTGCGGGTGCACTTTGGAAGCCGATCTCGGCCAATTGGCCTAGCGGCATTTGTGCGCCACTGGGCAAGGGTACGAGTATGTTCTTCACCTTGTCCGCATCGGCATCGCGCATATCCGCCATGCGCACCACAAGGTCGAATCTCCGCTCCCCCTCATAGACAACACCTGCCTTGCCACCGGCCAATGCGGTGTTGAGTACACGGTTCAGATCGGCGATGTTGAGGCCGTATTGCGCAATGCGCTCGCGATCGTAGTTCACCACTAATTGTGGCATACCTACCACTTGCTCTACCTTGATATCGGTGGCACCTTTAACGGCACCGATCAATGCGGCCACTTCGTTACCACTCTTGAACAACTGGTCCAGGTCATCGCCATAGATCTTCACAGCGATATCGCTTTTTACACCCGCGATCAATTCATTGAATCGCATTTGGATCGGTTGTTCGAAGCTGAGGTTCATGCCGGGTATCACGTTCATTTTTTCGCTCATCAGTTCAGCCATATGCTCGCGGTCCTTCGTTGTGGTCCACGCGTCCTTGTCCTTCATTACGATCAACAGGTCCTGACTTTCGATGGGCATGGGGTCCGTGGGTATTTCGCTGGATCCGATCTTGCCCACCACCTCCTTGACCTCCGGAAAATTGTCCAATAGGATCCGCGCCAGTTCATCGCTCACTTGAATGCTTTGGCTCAAATTGCTGCCTTGCCGTATGGTCACGTTCGTAGCGAAATCGCCTTCGTCCAATTCAGGAATGAACTCACCTCCCAACCGATCGAATACGACCACGGATGCCACCAGCAACAGCAACGCACTGCTCAGCACGATGACGTTGCGATGCATCAGGATGCGCAACTTCGGTGCGTACCAATTCTGCACCCTGTGGATCACGCGTTCGCTCCAGCTTTCTCCCTTGGGAACATCCTTGTTCAGGAAGATCGATGTGGCCCAAGGCACATAGGTAAGACTGAGCAACAAGGCACCGATGATCGCAAAACTCACTGTGAAGGCCATGGGCCGGAACATCTTTCCTTCCACACCGACCAAAGCGAAAATTGGTATGTACACGATCAGGATAATGACCTGTCCGAAGACCGCGCTCTTCATGATCTTGCCTGCGCCGAATATCGTTTCATCATCCATCCTTTCGCGTGATAAGCGTTGGCCTGCGAACCGCTGGTGCATGGCGAACATCATCCCCTCTACAACGATCACTGCGCCGTCCACGATCAACCCGAAATCCAGTGCGCCCATGCTCATCAGGTTCGCACTTTGTCCGGCCACTACCATGCACCCTATCGCGAAGAGCAAGGCCAAGGGGATCACCATGGCGACGATCAGACCTGCGCGCCAATTGCCGAGCAGCAGGATCAATATGCCGATCACGATCAACGCACCCATCAACAAATTGTGTTGCACGGTTCCAATGGTCTTGTTCACCAATTTCGCCCGGTCTATGAAAGCATCGATGTGTACACCTTCCGGTAAACTGCGTTGAACGGCAGTCATCCGTTCTTTTACTGCGGTAACGGTGGCCAAGGCGTTCGCACCCTTGTACATGAGCACCACCCCGCCGACAGCTTCACCCTCTCCATTGCGCGTCATAGCGCCATAGCGAACGGCATGTCCAAAGCGCACTTCGGCCACATCGCGTATCCGCACCGGACTGCCACCGCGTGAACTGACCACAATGTTCTCCATGTCCTTCAACGAGGTCACCACGCCTTCGCCGCGGATGAAATAGATGTTCGGTCCTTTCTCTATGTAGCTGCCGCCCGTGTTCCCGTTGTTGTTCTGCAATGCAGTGAACACATCGATCAGTGATAGCCTGGCACCTGCCAAGCGGCGTGCATCCACACTTACTTCATACTGTTTCAACAAGCCACCGAAGCTGCTCACATCGATAACACCGGGTACACCAAGCAACTGTTTGCGCACCACCCAATCCTGCAACGTGCGCAATTCGAGCAGGTCGTACTTATCCTTGTGCGCACTGTCCACCGCAAGGGTGTACTGGTAGATCTCGCCGGTACCCGTGGTGGGTGGTGCGATTTCCGGCGTACCATAACCCGGTGGTATGTTGGCCTGTACCTGAATGATCCGTTCACCGACCAATTGGCGTGCAACGTTCAGGGGTACGGCATCTTTGAACACCACGGTGATCACCGAGAGGCCGCTGCGTGAAACACTGCGGAGCTCCACCACATCGGGCAGATTCTTGAAGGCCTGCTCCATGGGGAAGGTGATGAACTGCTCCACTTCTTGCGTGGCCAGGTTAGGTGCCACGGTGTTAACCAGCACTTGGTTGTTCGTGACATCCGGCAGCGCATCAATGGGCAACTGCGTTACGGAATAGGTGCCCCAACCAACAAGGGCCAGGAGCAGCAAGCCGGTGATCAGCTTGTTGCGTACGCTGAATGAAATGATCCGATCGATCATGGGTAGTTATGGGCGTGAGGAGGTGAAGAATGGTGAAAATTGTTTCACGCACCTGTAGCGTCGTACCCACTGGGTCGACCAAAGGTGAATGTTGGAAATGGTATTATATGCACGTGTATGGGCGAAAGATCATTTGCCCGTTACAGGGTACATGTTGACGATAGTAATGCTCCGGAAAATGGCGTGCTCAAGCACGAATGGACGCGTCGCGCCCGATCACACTTTTGGCGGTTGCCACACGTCGTTGCTCAACAGAAAGGAGTACGCCGTGTCATCGAGGACAGGTGGCTCTGAGGTGATCAATGCAATGGTGATCTCCGCTGGACTTTGTGGCACAGGTACGGCGATCTGCACGGTGTGGGTTGCGCAATCATGATCGCCGTGGAACGGAAGCTCGCTATCATGTCCGTTGTCCTCGTGCTGGTGCGAACCGGTCAAGTAATGGTCTGCCAAGAAGCAGAGAAAGGTCTCGTTCTCGTCCTGTTGTGCATGTTCAACGAAATGCTCGATAAGCCCAGGGAGCTTTATCAACTGGTGCAATTCAGTGATCGAGCAGATGTAGGAACCCAGTATAAGTATGACGAGCCAGCGGAACATCCGCTGCAAAGATACGTGTGTTCTTTTGGGAATATCCTGGTCCTAACAAAGTATTCGTTGCAAGGAGGCGTTCCGGTCCACCAACCGCCATCAGATCCCCTCGGGTCCTTATCCATCTGTAACGCGCGCGTATCGTTCGAAGACCAGTTGTACGCTGGTAGTTTCGACGAATCCTAAGGCAAGCACTTCATTTTGGTCGGGAAGGGTAGTGCTCCTTCAAATCCACAAGCTGGGGAAACTTTTCCGCGCCATACTGGTGCGGGTCTCCATGCTATAGGCCATGAACTGCTCGATCATCGACCCGTTGGGGAGACTGGTCGATCGATCCGGTATGTGACCACTGTTCGGCTTTCGATCTGCATAGAGGTTGGTCTAACCCTAACAAACAAACAACATGAAACCGACATCCCAAGAACAACCATGGCGCACAGCGATGCTTACCGCCTTTGTTGCGCTAAGCTTTACTGTAGCACAGGCTCAAGTAACACCAACCCCACCTATGCCGCCTACCACGCCAAAAGATGCTTCCACCTTGCAACAGACCCCACCCAAGGGCTGGGTGATGTTCGATGACCAAGTGGGAAAGGACCTTGGGTTGGATCAGGACAGACTGGACCGCTTGCGTGAGGTTGACAACCGCTACCGCGCGGAATACGACGCATTGGGTAAGGACCCACTGACCAACAAAGGCTATAGCGCGCTTAGCGATCGCAGGAATGCCGATGTGAAAGGCATACTCAGCGCTGATCAATACAATGCATGGATCACGCGTTACAATACGCCACCACCAACGCCCCAACGCAGTACCGGATCCGATATGTCCAAGTAGACATTGAAAGGTGCGGATAAATTGAAGCCGGTGGATCGATCACGATCCATCGGCTTCTTTCGTTGACGGTTGCAGCTGAAAGCAACTGTTGTAGATCAGTTGCTCTTTTCGGGCTACCTAGTGTTCAGCCAACTTCTTTACGATCGCCAATGCATCTGCGAACATCTTATTAAAGTTTGGGACTTCCTTGGGCGTAACGTCGAGCGCCACTGAAAGTTCGGTACCACCGCCGCTCTCTTTCAGCGTGTATTCTTCCTTCGCACCGGCCCATTCGCGCATTGTGGGCTCATCCGGTAATTCCTTACCGTCCTTCACCATGCCCAAGTGCTTGAACGCCATGAAGACGTTATCCTCCTTGCGTTCGATCACGGAGAACATGCCATCGCCAGAGGCGGACAGAAAGTGAATGGGGCTTCCCTCTAACCAATCTGATACCGCACTACCGCCTTCGCCGAACGGAGCGGTCCATTGTGTGTACGTATTAGCGTCCCACAGGACCTGCCAGACGCGCTTGCGCGGAGCATTTATGTGGACGGAGAAATGCAAGCGTTCCATTGTTTCCGGATGTTGGTTATGAGGGTGAAAATACAAATGATGCGCCATTGTTTTGCGAAGCGAAGATCGTGCGAGGGTTCAACCGTTGAACAGCTACATTTCCGGATCAGGGTTATGGTAGGAGTTTAGATGTGGGTCTTGTCTTGGACCATAACCCATTGCTGTCAAGCTTGTGTGGCGTTGTTGTCCTTTTTTCGGATGCTGACACCTTGCTCGTGTTCAGCCAGTTCGATCAGCCGTGCGCATCTGTCGGATGCTGGGTGATACTGAACAGGCATTATCAATACGGCTCACTGTGGCCGAAAGGCTTAACGGCATACTCAACCAGGAGTATTTGGACATGGGCCATGTTGATTCAATTGAAGATGTACACGTTGAACTTGAACGTGCAGTATTCCTGTACAAAACTCAAAGACCACATGCCAGCATAAGCATGATCACACCGGACCACGTCCATAACGATCAACTCCATGTACAACGCTCATGGAAGAGTTATTATAAAATCGATCCACTGTAAACCCGGATCAGGACGAAACGATAACCGAAAACCTATCTTCTTACAATAAACAGAACCTGTAAATTTAGTGTAGTACGGGGTCAGCGCTTAATGCTCAGGTGCGAGCCGCAGAGAACCGTGGAAATAATACACCAGGTGGATGGGTTCATCGAGTAATTGGATACACAGTTCCATCACGAATATGCACCGTCCGCATCCTGATCCCGATGCGAACACCGGTTGGAAGATCCGGCATTGATCATGTACGTATTGTTCGAACCTTAAAATACAATACCCATGAGAACAACAACAACCCTTTTAGTGTGCGCTGCGAGTTTGGCACTGCACGCGCAAGCGATATATGACGTTCAGGTGGTAGACAATGAATTCATACCGCCGGATGTTACCATCCAATTAGGCGATGCGATCCATTTCATTTTCGTTGATCCGGAACACACCGTAACTGAAGTAAGCGAAGCGATATGGATGGCGAATGAAGCAATTCCATTGCCAGGAGGATTCGCTTATGGCTTCGGAACGGTCAATCCCGGTGCGGATTTCACGATCACCCCCATCGATATAGGTACTTCCTATTACATCTGTGAGTTCCATGTGAATAACGGCATGAAGGGAATGTTCACCGTTCTGAACGATGTAGGGGTAGGCACCTTAGCGACACACGGTGAATTCGTACTGGGACCCAACCCGGCCAACGATCAACTATTCCTGAGGGCGAATGCCGCTCCACCCATGATCGCGTCATTCTACGACACCATGGGTAAGCTGGCCAAGTCTGTTCCGCTCATGGGCAGCATGCCGATCCCGGTAGCTGATCTGGCGAATGGGATCTATGTTGTGGAGCTACGCGATACGGATCTGAAGTTGCTGGCCACACAACGCATTTCGATAGTGCACTGAGCGATGTGGATCGGTTCTTTGCATGACCGCTTTGAAGGCTGTGCGAAGAGCAGTGCGTAAGAGCGCCTTCCGCTTAACAGCTGAAAGGCGTTTCTTTGTTCGTCGACCCATTTTCCGCTCTGCCTAGGAATTATTGTTGCTGGAGCCTGCCAAATGGCGCGGGCCTTGCAGGCCCATTTCCAGGACCTTTACATCAGCATCCTGTCCGAATAGTGTGAACAATGAACAAATGATGCGCACGCGCTCGAACGATTACGTTTTTGGGTTCAAACCCGGAAAGAAAAGATCATGAAAGTGAAATTCGCCATGCTTCGCACGCCGCGTTGGAAGAATTCCAGTGATGTGCGTTATGTGCGCACAGTGATCAACGATGGCATTGAGCAGTTGGCGCTTGAGAAAGGTCGGCTGATCTTGCCACAGTTCGGTGGGTTGCCGTTGCTGTACTGGTTCGATCAGGCATTCGAAACGCCCAATGCGATCGGCTTGGAGATCACGGTGGGGGAGACGGAACTTCTCGCGATCCGTAAATTGGATAAAGACCTGGAGCAGAAAGTGCTCCGCTTATTGCGGGGAAAGGCAAAGGAAAATGCCCAGCGCACCACCTTTGAAACGCGGCTACGAATTGTGGTGGTGATCGGATGAACGCAATACGCTTCAAAGGCTCTCGAAGTGTAGATCCGGCGAGCCGCCAAACGGCGGAAGACCCGGCTTGTTCAGGATTCAATCACGTTGCATACCCACCAGCTGTTCCATCAAGAGGCGTTTGAATTGCAAGCGCGCTTGGCCGAAATTGAACAAGAGTCCGTGCTGTAGTCCGATGGCTTTCAAGTAGCTCCGCACTTGCACATCATCCTTCGCGGTAAGTGCATTCACGGCCTTCAACTCCACCACCGTAGCTCCGCACACAAAGTCCGCACGGAACCAATTCGTTAAAGGCATGCCCTTATAGAATACGGGGACATGCACCTCGCGTTGGAAGGTGATGCCGCGTATTCCGAACTCCATGGCCAATGCTTCTTGATACACCGATTCCATATACCCCGGGCCGAGTTGCGCATGCACTTCCAAGGCGGCACCCACGATGGTGCGTACTTCATCATTCATTCCGTTTCCCATTGATCCAGCGATCGACAAGTTGTTCGTCGATCCGGCTGCCATAATGTAGTACACGCGTGCGGGATGTGAGAAACGTTGTAGTTGATGCGGTGCTCGGTAGTCGATCGCACCAGTGCGGCAAGCGCGAAACGGATCCCATGCAACGGTCAACATGAACGTTACGCTTGCACGTGGGATCTAAAAAAAAAAACGACCCGGCGGAAA
Organism: Flavobacteriales bacterium; assembly: GCA_017987115.1. GTDB lineage: Bacteria > Bacteroidota > Bacteroidia > Flavobacteriales_F > PHOS-HE28 > PHOS-HE28. Next base: position 43,398 of record JAGNUG010000015.1, read on the forward strand.
TTCCGTCGGGTCGCTCATAGTACTAAGTGGTGCATTTACTAACTGCCTTGGCTTCCGCGGGAACCCATACCACCTGATGTTGGGCCCTCTTCCGTGGGCTTCGTGGATCTGCGCTCAGTTCCTTCTTCCTGTTGCTGCTTACGTGCTTCAGGTGTCTGTTGCTGCGTACGTGCATCAGGTGTTGTTGCTCCCTTCCGTTCTGCGGTAGGTGTTTCTGGCTTCCGTTCCGGAGACTTGTTCTTTTGCGTTGACATTTTGTTAAGGTATTGACCGGTTGACCAGATCCGAGTATCGCATCTGTAGCCTTTACCGGCGTACCCAACAAGAAGCTTATCCCGTACCGCAGTGGTGGGAATCTACGCATATCCGCTACTAACAAGGCCATTACTGGTTCTCCCGCAAGTTGGCGGATGGTTCCACTGTGGAATGAATGCTGCGAAGTGTGGTATCTCCACCCCTAAGTGAGCCAGGGTCATGCCATTGTTGGCGAACGCTAAGGATATTCCGAACCTCTTCTGTCGGTATTCTGGCGGCAATCCAGTTCTGTTCCATGAATACGAACATCAGCGTTCGTTGTTACTGAACGGAACCAACTTTCTCCACACAAGAAATGCCCAAGCTGCAGCAAAAAGCAGGTGTATGGCACCATCTACAACATACAGTGAACTGATCCAGCCACCTGCGGAACTGATCATGGCCACACAGCCGAGTGCGAGGCTTGTGCCAACAGCGAGTTTCACAGCACTACGTTCAACATAACGATCGGGTTGGGTGAATAAGATGATACCGGCAACGACCAGCAGCGATCCTACCGATCGCACCAACCAATCATCTTCCTTAGGACCGGTTACAGCCTCGAATGTGGTTAATGAAAGCAACGGCCAAAGACCACCACACAAATAATAGGCACCGTGGAGGTAGCGTAAATAATGGGGGAGTCGTGATGTGCTTATGTTCATTCCAGGTGGTGGTGCTGATGACGTCCAAATATGATCGGTGCTAAAAACATAACGGCGCACGCTGTCGCAACGAAGTATGAACGATAATGCGATCATGGCGATCACCACAGCTACCTAGTAAGAAGGGCTGCACACCCTTGCAGCCCAACTCACCTAAAACGCTGCTCCACCAAGCAGCCCTTCTCCTTTTCCGGATGTAAGATCCGTGCCTTGACCGATCATGGACGGTGGCGTTCAGGCTAGTATTTTTCAGTATCGTTCCAAGATCCGATCAGTTTCTTTCTTCTTCTCGGTCACGGTCGTTATCGCCGTTTCCGATCGGGTTGCTTTTGTTCTCCACTTGATCCTTCGCGGTTGCATCCAGCTCGGATCCAATTTGATCCTCATGCGTTCTTGCCTTCTCCGATCCGCTGGACCCAGTTGGTGCCGTATACCTGACGGCAGGTCCATCATGTGCTTTACCGATGGTCTCCCGCTCGTTCTTTCCGCTGCCTTTCGTGTCCTGTGTGCTCATTGGATGTGGGGTTAGGTTGTGCAACTATGAGGAACACGGATACAAATAGCATGCGGACATGCCATCGGTCTCGATGTTCGGATCCGCGTGTGGAATGTGCTACTCCTGATGTGGAATGCAAGAGGTACGCTCTCCACATTGAATGATCTTGTCATTGAACCGTTACGCATTTGCGCCAGTTCCTTCAATCCTTTTCGTTCTTCTTCAACCACGTAACAACTTCCACCTCGCTGTGTAGCGTTCTGTGTACGGGGCATTTGTCCGCGATCTCCATGAGTCGTTTGCGTTGGGTCTCATCCAGGTCGCCATTCAATTCGATCATGCGTTCGAAACGGTCGATCTTTCCACTGCCATTCTCTTCGCATTCGGCACAATCGGCAGCGTGAACTTTGCCATGTCTTAAGTGAACGTATGCACTTTGCAGATCCCATTTCTTCCGCTCTGCATACATCTTCATGGTCATTGCGGTGCAGGCTCCCAATGCAGCACTGAGCAGGTCGTAGGGTGATGGCCCATAGTTGGTGCCGCCAACACTTTCGGGTTCATCTGCGGTGATCGCATGGCCACCGGCCAGTAGCTGCGTGGTGAAGCCTTCGTTGGCAATGTGTGCAACCACGGGCATCTCACTCGTAAGCACTTTTTCCGGTTGTTTGGGCAAGTAACGTTGCACCCAGTTCGCGATCATGTCGCCCACGTAGTTGGAGTCACTGCTGTTCATCAACAAGTGATCTGCACCATCCAAGGAAAGAAAGCTTTTGGGGTGGTGTGCAGCTTGATATAATTCGGCCGCGTTGGTTATGCTCACGATCGTATCCTGCGGACTATGCGCGATCAAGATCGCTTTGCGCATACCGGCAACAATGTCGATCAGGTTGCGTTGTGCAAGGTCTTCCAGGAATGACTTGCCAATGGTGAACGGCCTACCACCGATGGAGACCTCCGCGCTTCCTTCGGCAAGGATCTCTGGTACGTTGTGCGTGAACATCTTCTTGATGTGTTCGATGTGTGCTGGAGCACCTATGGTGGCAACGGCCTTGATGTGCTCGGCAGCAGCACCCGCCACGATCGCAGCAGCACCGCCCAACGAGTGCCCAATGATCAACTCAGCGGCGGAATGTTCCGTGGCCAAGTAGTTCATTGCAGCTTGCAGGTCTTCGATGTTGGAGCTGAACGTGGTCTCACTGAAAGCCCCATCACTGTCGCCCAATCCAGTGAAATCTACCCGCAATACACCGAAGCCGTTGCTCGTTAAGGCGCGGCTGATGTTCCGCACCGCGCTTAGGTCTTTGTTACAGGTGAAGCAGTGTGCGAAGAGCGCGAAGTGCTTGGGCTTTCGGTCTGCGGGGAAGTCCAACCGAGCACTGAGTTGTATTTCGTTAGCGTTGGTGAAGGTGATCCTGGTGCTTTTCATAGCCATACGTTGAACCGCTAAAGTTCGGCATTCGCTTGGAGAGGTTGTGCATGCGCGGTTGTACTTACTGGACGCATTACGATCCATGGTATCCGCATGGATCGTAATTTATCTTTAAAGTAGTCTGTTGCGTGGGTTCCGCTGGTCATGTAAACCATCGTTCACTCGAACACAACGATCCGTATACTGGAATTACGGGATCCATCCGTACTTACCAATGTATAAATGCCTGGTGCATTCAATTGCACGAGCGGGTCTGCAGCCCCACGGTCCAGTATGGATCCGTGTACCGCTCTACCCGTTGGGTCGATCACCTCGAATGCACCGCCAACACCGTGCACGCGGAACGTTCCATCGTTCGGGTTCGGGTACACGAACAGTTCCATTGCTCCCCATGTTGCTTGTGCTGTTGGTGTGATCTCTTCCGTTCCATCCAGATCCACCATGCGCAAACGGTAATAATTCAAACCGTCCTTTGGATAGGTATCCATGTACCGGTAATCCAACGCTGTAAGTGATGACCCGGCCGCACCGACCTCGCCTATGCGTTGCCAATCGACATGATCGATGGATCGTTCCACAACGAAATGCGAAGTGTTCATTTCCGAGGCCGTTAGCCAATACAATTCGATGCCGCCTTGCACGGTCCCAGCATCGAATGAAACCAGTTCGATCGGAAGGATGACCGGCTCGCAACTGACCACTGCCGTGCCACCGAATTGCAACGGCACAACCGTAGAAACGGAGCTCCAGTTACTGAAGCAGATGAGGTATTGCTCACCGGTCTGCACGGCCAACGGAGGTTCGTAATTCCCGGGGTCGCCGCCACCCGGAACAGTGGCTGCCAACCCTGTACCGCCGAAGCTTACCCAGTTCCAATTGCAGGTCACAGGTGCCTGTGTGTTGGCCGGGATATCGGAGCATGTGCTGGCCGAATACGGATACATGATCCAATCGTAGAAACCTGCTTGTGTACCCAAGCCACCGAACGTGAATTCCAGCAGACCACCTTGTGCAATGTTCACCACCATCCACGTGCTGTTCAGCTCATTGTTCTGCAAGCAGCCTTCGTTGTCGGAACCCCAAGGACTCAATGTACCATCGCCCCAGTAAAGCAACGGATTGCCCACCGAACCGAGCGGTGGGATCTCGTTCATGGTGCCAATACCGTTGGGGTCAATGGAGAAACTGATGTTGGTGCAGATGTTCACCGCATCCGGACAATCACTGGCGGTAACAGGGCCCGAATTCGTGCAATTGGTACTGGGGACACCCAATGGAAAAGTGGACTGCCCATAAGCGCCCGTGGACAACTGCCCGGTCTGAACGGGATTGCCTTGGTCATCGTTCAAGGACCATATAGCACCGTCCCAGCCGTCACCGAAATCATCGAACATTTGCAGTGTGAAGCAACCGGTATCCAAACACAACGAAAGGGAAGTGGGTGCATAACCCGACGCCACGGTATTCGATCCGTTGACCAAGTTCCAACTGATCTCTGTGGGATACAACCCTGCAGTGACCACCATCGTGTACTGCTCGCAATTGCCACTGGAGCAACCGCCACCCAACGAGACCTGCATGGTACTGAAGCCCCCATCGATCAATGTGCCGGAGCCGACCACTGCACCCGTTGCAGTAATGGCCACTGTATAGGTCGCACCATTCCAGCCATCGCCGAACGTATCGTACAGGTTGAATTGAAAGCAGCCGTCCGGTTGGCAGGTGGTCAAGGTAGTGGGTGCAGAACCGCTCGCGACTACTGTCCCCAATTCATTCACCAGTTCCCAAGAGATCTCATAGTCATAGAACCCACCGCCAACGGTAATAGTGTAGTTGGTGCATTGCGCGTACACCACGCTGGCCGGTGCCAAAGCACACAGGATAGCGAGGGTACGTATCACCAATGCCTTCATCTGCGAATAGGTGCTTCCCCGCAGTGTGTGGGGTCGAGGTGTTTGAACGGAGCGTCGATGGTCGGGCTGCGCATGAAGCAGGAAACGGACACCTCCACCGGTGCAAGCAGTTGGTTCATTTCCGCCACCGTGATGTCGCACATAGGATCCACGTGCAACAGTATGTTATGTGTGTTATGATCTACTCTGCACATGACCACACCGGGTCGTGCGCGCAGGATCATGGCAACTTGTTGGGCGTGTTGCGGCGAAACCGTACCGTGTACCAACGTCTGTATGCGGTTCAAAGAAGATGCGGCTGGTTGTGCATTGCCAACGGTACCCATGAGCAGGATACAACAAAGCAGCATACCAACATGCACAACGGAACGTCCCATTACAATGCAATGTAA
>JAGNUG010000100.1 GCA_017987115.1 Flavobacteriales bacterium
ACGGATACTATCTCCCTGATAGAGTCCACCGCTATTCACTAAACGAAGGTTGATCGCTCCTGTTGAGTCTTGCACAAAGACTGATTTATAGAGGTTACCACTTTGTTCATCCGCAGTTACTGTGCATTACAAACTCAACGTCATGGTGTCGTTGAATGCGATCGAAAGCCCTCCATTCGCAGTAAACATTGCCTTCAGGTCGGCAATGGTCACGATATCACCAACAGGTATGGTACGGATCGGCGGCGCATCGAATTCCTTCTTGCAGGCCACTACGGTCAACATGGCTACTAGGCCAAGTAATATGGTCTTAAAATTCATGGGATCGTTCTTTCGTGTGGTCATTAGAAACTGAAGGTAAGCATTGCGAAGTAGTTGCGGCCATAGAGGTAGCTGAACTTCGGTGGGAATTTGTTGACGTCGGTGCGGTCGTAACGCAATTGTTCGAAGCCGCCTACTTTGAAGTCCTGGTTGTTCAGGATATTGCTCACGGAGATATTGAATGCGATCCGGTATTTACGCTGGATCATCCACGATTTGCCTGCGAAGGCATCCACGGTGTAATTATCATCCAACTTGGTCTGGTCCAAAAGCTGGTCCACCTGTGGGTCGCTGGTCACATAGTTTCCGATCGCTTCGGCGGTCCTGCGATCAGGATTCGGATCCAAGTAGATGTTACCGAAGTAGTTCGCGTTAAAACCAACGAACCAGAATTTAGGGCTGTTGTACCGGAGACCAACGGAAGCTGCCGTCTGTGGCATACCGCCTACTTTGTAGTTCTCCCAATAGATCACACGGTTCTCCGCGAACGTGTTGGAGCTGTTATTCTGTGTGATGGTCGCCAACGGACGACTGGAATACCGGTAATCACCAGCAGCATAAACAGCGGTCATTTGGATGGTGCTGGTCAAGTTCGCTTCGATACCCACTTCAACTCCTTGGTTGATCTGGTCTACTCCGCTCATGCTATAATTCACGACGGTCAATGCTTCATCATTGTAGTAGTAGCGGCTCCACATCTGGTCCATCATCTTCGTGTAGTAGAACGTCGCACGCGCTTTCAGTCTTGCATAACGCACAACGTATCCGAGATCTCCGGTGTAAACGGATTCGCTCTGAAGACCGGGGATCACATCCGGACGTGTGCGGGCAGATAGGAAGGAATTACGCGGTGCAGGTGGACGGTTCAAATAAGCAGCATTGGCCACAATGAATTGGCGCCCCGTGATCTTGTAAGTAGCACCTGCCTTAATGCCACCGTTGAAAAAGTCCTGGCTTGGTCCTTTACCTTCCGAAGTATCCGGAAAACGCCCATTCTGCACATTTCCATCTCTACGGAATGAGGTCTGTGCCAGATGCACAGCTGCGTACAGCTCCAATTTCTGCCACCGCTTTTCGTATTGTCCGAAGATGTTCGTTGTGCGGGTTACGATGTTGTAGTCCCATCCGATCACATCGCCTTCCTTCGCTACTTTGTTCGGGGTGCTCAGGTCATTCTGGGAAACGATCGGATCGTCGAAATCGCGATCAGCGAATTGGTCGATATCTACCCAGAAGTCACCTCCTAAGAGGTCATCGACCACGTTGAAGTAGTGCGTACTCTGGCGGTTGAAATTCAAGCCAACGGTGATGTCCTGGTTGTTGATCAGGTTCTTTTTGTAAACACTATTGAGTCCGATCCGCTTCGGGTCCGCGCGCTGTTCCTCAACGATGTATTTGCTTCGCTTTCCGGTAATGGAGGTGCCGGAGCCATTCGCATTCTCAACAGTGTATAAATTCTTATCGTTCGCGAAGTAGAACTGGTCCCAGTTGAGCTGTTGTACGTTTGGATCACTACTCCAGGATGCCGCTTGTTGAGCTGCCAGACCGGGATCCTGCAATGCGTTGTAGCTCGGCAAGTAGCGATAGTAATCCGGGCGTGGGTCCTGTGCGTCGAACCAATTCAATTGCGTTGACCCATCCCTTCCGAAAGCATAGAATACGGTAGTGGTCAACTTAACACTATCGGTTGGTGTGAAGATGTGACTGGCCATCACCAATGGCTTGTGATCGAAGGTCATCCGCGCATTGCGTACCTCTCCATCCTGGTAACCCCAATTCGGGTTGTAGTAGTTCGTGCCCGCAAGGTCATACGCTTCCTGTATGGCCAAACCTTGACGACCACGTACGATAGGTGCTCCGAAACCAGCAAAGCTCAACGTGTGCTTCTTGCTCAATTGCTTTTCCGCAGCCAAGTAATAAGCGTATGCGTTGAATGGCGTACCAGGTACATAGCCTTCCTGTGCCCAACGACGTGAGCCGGAAAAGCTGACGTTCCACCCATTCTTCATAACACCGGTACTGCCGGACAACATGATGCGGTTGTTGTACGAACGATTTGCAGATGCATACGAAACACGAATGCCTTTCCTTACCGCACCTGGACGGATGTTGATATCGGATGTACCGCCGATACTGCCGAAGTTGTAATTCGTAGGTCCCACACCAGCAGTTACTGAGGTATAGCGGGTCACATCGTTCAGTCCGCCCCAGTCGCTCCAACTGGCCCAACCGGATTCCAGGTCATTCACAAGAACGCCGTTCATGGTGACCAAGGTGTTATCGCTATCGTAACCGCGAATGCGGAAACGCGCAGAGCCGAAGTTGAATCCTGCGGTTGAAATAAAAATATCCCTCGAAGATTGCAGAATACCTGAGACATCCTGCCCACCAAGTTCTGAATCCAGATCATCCGCCGTTACGGTGATGATCGGGGTCTGACGGTCCGGAACAATGGTGGTGTCCGGTGGAAGTTCCAACGTAGTACTATCCACCTGTGCATGCAACGCACCGATCGCGAGGAACAGGATCGCACAAACCACATTTGCCGCTCTGCTCAAGGAAATACAATGGGTCTTGCTCGAGGTGCTGCCTGATGCGTTTACGGGTAAAGGTGTTTGCATAGCGTACAAAGTAATGTGATGACGGACGTAGCTCTTGGTTCGGTGTTTACATCTGGTCTCACCGAAATGGGAATCCCACCGGCCAGTTTCACTTCCCGTTTCCTTTTTGGGCCTGCGAAGGTACTGTGCAGGGTTGGATCGGAGGCATATCCTCAGCGTTAAATTTTCGAGGTCATTTTTGCAGTACACAAGGGCTGTCCACCAGCACAAGTGAAAACGTTGATCTTTATTGGCAAATGCCTGAGAATAGGCATTATCGCTACACCTATCTTTACGACCCTCAATTATTGCCGCCCGTGCATACCCGTCTGGTCATAATCCCCACGTATAATGAGAAGGAGAATATCCGCGATATCATTACACATGTGCTGGGACTTCAACCCGATTTCGATGTACTCGTGGTCGATGATGGCTCTCCTGATGGTACAGGAGCGCTTGTGAAGAAGTTGATACTGGAACATCCGGGCCGTGTGCACATGATCGAACGCAGCGGAAAGCTTGGTCTGGGCACCGCATACATCAAAGGGTTCAAATGGGCGATCGAGAAGCAGTACGACTACATCTTCGAGATGGACGCGGACTTCAGCCATGACCCGAACGATCTTTTGAGGCTGTACAAAGCCTGTGCTGATGGTGCGGATATGTCCGTGGGTTCCCGCTATGTGAAAGGGGGAAAGGTGAAGGATTGGTCCTGGGACAGAGTGGTGCTGAGTGTTGGTGCCAGCATGTACGTTAGGGCAATCCTGTGGTTGGGCGTGCGCGATACCACGGCCGGTTTCGTGTGTTATAGACGCCATGTATTGGAGAAGTTGGCATTGGATCACGTGCGCTTTATCGGTTACGCGTTCCAGATCGAAATGAAGTACCGCGTGCGTCTGGCTGGATTCACGATAAAAGAAGTGCCGATCACGTTCATCGACCGAGTTAAAGGCAAGAGCAAAATGAATTCCGGTATTTTCAAGGAAGCGATCATTGGGGTGTTGCAAATGCGCATGGGTGTGAAACGGGAGTAGTTAGTAGTGCAGGGTATTGGGTAAAGATCAACTGGTACCTCGTAGACGGATCCAGTTACGCTGTACTTGTTACCTAGAACTCTTTACTGGAAACCAATACCCACTACCAACAGTGAATATCAAAAAATGAACAACCATCTTATACGTAACGCTCGTGTGGTCAATGACGGAGCGGTCTTTCGGGCAGATGTGCTCGTGCGTGATGGGATGATCGAGCGTGTGGATGTTGATGGCCTTGGTGACGTTCACGGTGTTGTTGAGATGGATGCAAAAGGAGCTTACCTTTTGCCTGGGGTCATCGATGACCAAGTGCATTTCCGGGAACCCGGATTGACCTATAAGGAGGATATTGCCCATGCATCGGCAGCAGCGGCAGCAGGCGGGGTCACCAGTTTCATGGAGATGCCCAACACGCAGCCCCAAACCCTAACTCAGGAGTTGTTGGAAGAGAAATATGGTCTAGGCGCAGCTAGTTCCTTGGTGAACTATTCGTTCTACATGGGGATCAGTAATACCAATTTGGATGAAGCATTGCGTACCGATCCGGGAACGGTCTGTGGATTGAAAGCATTCCTCGGGTCGAGCACAGGCAATATGCTGGTGGATGATCCCGTGACACTTGAGAATTTGTTCCGAGAGGCGCACATGATCCTCGCGATCCATGCCGAAGATGAAGCAACGATCCGTACCAACATGCAACGGGCGGTTGAGCGTTGGGGCGATGCCATTCCAATGGAACAACATCCATTGATCCGCAGTGTTGAAGCGTGTTACACCAGTAGCAGTAATGCAGTTGCCCTTGCGCGCACCCACAACACACGGTTGCATGTGTTGCACATAAGCACCGCTAAAGAGACCGAATTATTCCAGTCCGGGCCATTGGAAAAGAAGCGCATTACAGCAGAAGCATGCATCCATCACCTCTGGTTCACCGATGCGGAATATGCCGAGAAAGGATCATTGATCAAATGGAACCCTGCTGTAAAAGCCACAGCTGATCGCGAAGCCATTCGCGAAGCGGTGCGCGATGGACGCATTGATGTGGTAGCAACGGACCATGCGCCGCATACGGTGGAAGAAAAAAATATGCCCTATGCCCATTGTCCATCTGGTGGCCCATTGATCCAGCATTCACTTGTTGCGATGTTGGAACTGATGCATCAAGACGTGTTCACGATCGAGGAAGTAGTGGAGAAATTGTGCCATGCACCAGCTCGGTTGTTCCAAGTTTCCAAGCGTGGGTTTGTGACTGAAGGTCACCATGCCGATCTGGTGTTGGTGGACCTCGATGCGCCATGGACCGTGTCCAAGGAGAGTCTGTTGTATAAATGCGGATGGTCGCCTTTCGAAGGGCAGCAATTCCGATCGAAAGTGCTGAACACTTGGGTGAACGGCCGCATGGTGTATGCCGATGGAAAGGTGGATCACTCAGTTCGCGGGCAACGATTACGTTTTGAACGATGAAGGCGATCCCCCTGTTACTTTTCGTGTTGCTTTTTGCTTGTGGAACCAAGGAGACCCAGCAGCCCGTTGACATATTGCCACGCGATAAATTCGTGACCGTTCTGCTGGAAGCTCAATTGATCGAGGCGCGCATGAATCACGAGTTGACCGTTGCACACATGGGCGAAGTGCCATCTGATGAATACTATGCTGAACTTTTCGCTGAGCAAGGGACCACCAAGGAACAATTCCAAGCAACCTTCGATCATTACACGGAACATCCCGAAGAGATGGAATCCATCTACGAAGAGATCATTTCGGAATTAAGCAAGAGGAAGGATGAGCAGTAAGCAGTTCGTAGAGGCAGTGTGCAGTACACCGTGGCAATTAGCAGTTCCTGAGTTTTCGCTTTGCGAAAACGTGGACTTCGGAAGTAGAATTCGCTGGGTAGCAAGGTTTCCATCTTGCGTCAGTTGGGTGGCGGACAGTAAAACCAACACTATCAACTAACTATCCGCGTTCATCAATTCTTTCTGCGTTATCAGCGTTCTATTCGATCTTTCTCACTTCTCAAATACTTCACCACATTCGCTACCGCTTCCTCGATCGGCCGGAATTGATGTCCTGTTAATTCGACTAATTTCTTGTTGCTGTAGCGCCGTTCAATGATAGCGCTATGAACGGTCGCTTTGGTTACCATCGGTCGGGTGCGTGTGAAGAAGGTCCGTAAGCGTTCGGCGCGCCAAGCCAGTGCAAGCATCCACGGTTCCAGTTCCCGTGTTGGAGCAGGTTCATTATTGGCTTTGCAGAACTGCGTGAAGAACTCCTTATAGGTGAGGTTCTCACCGACGAGCAAATAGCGTTCACCGGTAGGGGCTTGGTCCATTAATTTGATCATGCACTGAGCAACATCCCTGGCATCCACATATGCGTTGCTGCCGGGTGGGTGGAATCGTGAACCCTTGCTCAATCGTTCGATCAAGGTCATAGTGCTTTTACCCGGTGCACCAGGGCCAATGATCATGCACGGATTTACGATAACAGCATCCAGTCCTTCAGCAATGCCGCGTTGAATTTCCAACTCCGCTTCATACTTGCTCAGCGCATACGCCGAGGTGAATTCATCGGCACTCCAGGGCAAGGTCTCATCGCGTTCCACATGCCCGGGTGCTTCGCCGATCGCCGCAATGGAACTGACAAAACACAACCGCTCAATGCCTACGACCAGTGCAGCGTTCACTACGCTGGCAGTGCCTTCCACATTCACCTTTTGCATGGTCTGGGCATCACGTGTATCGAAAGAGACCATCGCAGCCGCATGGTACACATTCTTTGCTCCGACCATTGCCTCTTCCAATGCTCCAGGACTGTTCAGGTCGCCTTCGAACCAGTTGATCCGTGACAAAAGTTCATCAACCTTGTCGGGTTGATAGTGCTTGAAAATGCGTGTGAGAATGGCGCGGTCACTATTGGACCTTACCAACGCGCGAACCGGATCGCCGGTCAACGTGAGCTCGAGAAGAACGTGTGCACCTACTATTCCCGTGCCGCCAGTGACCAGATCCATTTGTGCAAAGGAACGGCGATCCACTGAACACCCCGTCTATCTTTGCCGACCTTATACTGATCATGCATTCGTTGAATGTGAGTGGAACAACTTGAAGAATGGCGAACGGATTTATGGATGAACTGCGCTGGCGCGGACTACTGCACGACAGTATGCCCGGCGCTGAGGAACACTTGAATAAAGGTCCACAACGCGGTTATATCGGCTTTGATCCTACCGCGGATTCGTTGCATGTTGGAAATCTCGTGCAGATCATGTTGCTGGTCCATTTTCAGCGTGCAGGGCATAAGCCCGTCGCCTTGGTGGGCGGAGCAACCGGCATGGTGGGTGATCCAAGTGGAAAAAGCGAGGAGCGCCAATTACAGACCGTAGAGGTTCTCGAACACAACGTAGCGTGCATTCGCAAACAACTGGAACATTATCTTGACTTCAACGCCAAAGAGAACGCCGCTGAACTCGTGAACAATTACGACTGGTTCAAGGACATGGGCTTTCTGCAGTTCATCCGTGATGTGGGCAAACACATTACCGTGAACTACATGATGGCGAAGGATTCCGTTAAGAAGCGCTTGGAAACCGGACTCTCATTCACTGAGTTCAGTTACCAATTGGTGCAAGGATACGATTACTATTGGCTGCACAAGAACATGGGCTGCAGCGTGCAAATGGGAGGCAGCGATCAGTGGGGTAACATCACCACAGGTAGTGAATTGATCCGAAGAATGGACGGTGGTGAGGCATTCGCGATCACAAGTCCGTTGTTGACCAAAGCTGATGGTTCCAAGTTCGGAAAGAGCGAAGGTGGTAATATCTGGTTGGATGCTGCGCGCACTTCACCTTACAAATTCTACCAGTTCTGGCTGAATACCTCCGATACCGACGCCGATAAGTTCATCCGCATTTTTACCACGTGGACCCGAGAAGAGGTTGAAGCGGTGATCGCTGAACACATCAAGGCGCCGCACTTACGCATCGTTCAGAAGAAGTTGGCAGAGGAGATCACGCGAAGAACGCATGGTGAGGACGAATTGCAAAGTGCGATACAAGCCTCGGAAGTGCTTTTTGGAAAAGGTGATGCGGATGCGTTGGGCAAGCTATCCGATCAACAATGGTTGGATGTGTTCGATGGTGTTCCGCAAGCAGAAGTATCTCGTGACCTTTTCACCGCAGGTGTGAATGTTATTGATCTTCTCGCGGACAATACGGGGTTCTTAGCATCCAAAGGCGAAGCGAAACGTGCGCTTAAGGAAGGTAGTATCTCGGTCAATCGCGAGAAAGTAGGTGACGACAAAATGATCGGAACCGCTGACCTGCTGAGTGGCAAATTCATTTTACTTCAACGCGGAAAGAAGAACTATTTCTTGGTGAAGGGGGTATAGGGTTTACTGTTCGGAATGTATTCTGCGTGAAAGCACTCGCTGAACTGCACCAATGAATGACTTCGTGGCTGTTAGCCCTGTAGGGGCGTAATTGTAGAGCGATGGGTCAAGACCCATCGTTTGAAGAATGACCCAAAAGGGTTAAGCCCTGAAAGGGCGAAATAGCGCTCGCCCAAAGAGCCGAGATCATATTTGTCAATCCCATAGGTACCTCTCATCAAAGTCGACTTTGTACTTTTTCAGGAATAATAAATACTCTGCTTTGAAAGTCTTTGTTCGATGGTGTACGTATTGCTGATCGATGTACTCCTTAACACGATCGATCTCGGTCGGATTCACGCTGAATGATCCGTATCCATCCTGCCAGTAAAATTTCTCAAGATCAACGGCTACGGTCTTCATCCATCTTGAGGAATGGGTCTTTAAGGCCTTGATCAGATCCATTGGTGCGATTCGCGAAGACATTCTACAGAGAAGATGCACATGGTCAATATGGCTTCCGACTTCCAAGGCTGGGCAATCGTGTTCTTGGGCAACTTTAGCGAGATATTTGTGAAGCCCCTTGGCATGAGCTGGTTGGATCAATGGCATTCTATTCTTCGTGCTAAAGACAATGTGCGAGTAGTTCACATATAAGGATTGGCCCATGCTTTGATCAATTGAGTTAAGATCGTAGATCTACGACAAATTGCCCCCGTTCATAGAGGTCGATCTATTCCGCCCTTTCAGGGCTTGAAGATAGAAACCGGCCACGCTTTACGATGGGTCGAAACCCATCGCTTTACAATTTCGCCCATGCAGGGCTGATCATATAAACGTACCCTTCAAATCAACAAATTGCACCCGCGTACATCGCTGTGGTCAAACCGGCCAAGCACTTCGAACGAACCATCTGCACAACACCGGCCAAGGTCCTGTGTCGCAATGAATGGACAACTCGCAATGTTCGCAAGATCGATCACGTTGATTCCTCCTGTACGTCCGAACGGTATGCTGCTCAACGGGTCGTTCACATCGCGTAAGCATACGCGCATCCACGGTGGACAGCGGTAGATCCCGGCACCCGCTGACCACGCTTGGCTGAGCAATTCCGTCATGCCATATTCGCTGTGGATGGTTGCAACGTCGAATGCTTTTTTCAGGATAGCGTGTAATTCCTCGCGCACGATCTCGGGTCTGCGGCCTTTCATTCCTCCGGTCTCCATGATCACGGTATGTTCCAACGCTTGTGGTAATTGGTCTGCAAGGTCCAACAATGCGAACGTTACACCGAGGAGCAGCGTCTTTTTTCCTTCGCTTTCCGATCGCGCCAACACGTTGCTCAGTTCGGCGTATTTGTAGAGGTAGGTGCCGCTCAAAGGGTCTTCGCTTGCTGCGATCAAATGCTGCGCCATGTAAACCAACGAGCTGCCTTCGCGTTCAAGATAAGCGGGCAATAGCGCCAGGATCCGCCATTCCTTGGGGTCGCCATACGCTGCACTGAACGAGGTAAAGAACGATCGCTCATACACGGCTGGCCACGGTACGTGGTGGGTGCTGGTTGTTGAAGCCGTGGTGCCACTGCTCGTGAAATGTGCGGTAGGGTCCAGTCCTTCCAATAAAACCCGGTGTTCTCGG
Organism: Flavobacteriales bacterium; assembly: GCA_017987115.1. Classification (GTDB taxonomy): domain Bacteria; phylum Bacteroidota; class Bacteroidia; order Flavobacteriales_F; family PHOS-HE28; genus PHOS-HE28. The sequence goes on from JAGNUG010000100.1 coordinate 9,962, forward strand.
AACAATCCAATAGGTAGAAAGGGGATCCTGGCAACATCCATGATCGATACAGGGTCGATCCTCAACCCATTCAGGAATCCCCGATACACCGGGTTTTTTGCAGCATGTAAACGAAATAGATCCAGCGCTAAGGCGTTGAATTCTTCAACACTGCTGATAGCGAATGGTCGTTCAAGAAAGTGGACTGGGTCAGTGGTAGGTGACAAAATGAGGTTATGAGCTAACTTTGTATCAATGAAGGCTGCGATGGGTATATGGACAAAAGTAGTAGTGGTGCTCTTTGTAGTGGGCGCGGCTTTGGGTTGTCGCAAAACAGAGAAGTTCCCGATCGAGCCCAAACTCACGTTCAAATCCTTTGAACTCTTTGGCGACTCCGCTTCGCTTACCGTGTCATTCACTGATGGTGATGGGGATATTGGATTGGATGATTCGGATACACAGGCCCCTTTCGATACCGCTTCGGCATACTACAACAACTTTTTCCTGGAACAGGAAGATCTGATCAATGGTGTTTGGACACCTTACGTGTTCCCCGGGTTGCCGCTATATTATCGCATCCCACGCATCACACCGAATGGTCAGAACAAAACATTGGAAGGTGATATTGCAGTGGCGATCAACCCATTGCCGCTTTCGATCTCTCAGCTTTCCGACTCGATCCGATTCTCTGTTAAGATCGTTGACCGCGCGTTGCACGAAAGCAATATCGTGTATACTGATCTGATCGTAGTGGATTGACCAAGCTGTCCGTTGGGACTTTTCAAACGTTATTTGACCTTGACGTTTCCGGAATGTTAGCCGGATGTTATCCTATATGCACTTCAGCAATGCTGGTCATTCAAGCAGGGTATATTTGGACGATCAAAGGCTGATCCAGCCAAAAGGATCATTCATTTTGGGCCAACTTTCCCCTCGTCAATTAGCGCTTTTGATAGCGTTCATCGTTGCGATCCTTGCGGCTAGTTTGTCTGCGCTGGGTACGTTCGGTATTATTCCCAACTCAGAAGTTTGGTGGCCATTCGCCGTTGCCGTTTTTGTTTTTGCTGTGGCGTATGGAGCGGTTTCCTTCGGTATCGAACAGTTCATTCATAGACGTATTAAGATGTTGTACAGAACGGTGCACGATCTTAAGCGCAACCCCAAAGAGATGGATCACCTGAACCTGAAAGGCGATGTATTGGGTCAAGTGAATGAAGAAGTTCGTGCTTGGGCCAGGGAACGGGGCGATCAGATCGAAGAATTGGAGGAGCGCGAAAAATTCCGTCGTGAGTTCATTGGAAATCTGGCACATGAACTGAAGACACCGATCCACAATATCCAAGGGTATATACTCACACTTTTGGAAGGTGGCTTGGAGGATGATCGGGTGAACCGCGATTTTCTCGAACGCGCTTTCACAGGTGTTGATCGGTTGAATAAACTGGTCGAGGACCTGGACATGATCACTAAACTGGAGAGCGGTGTCATGGACCTGAGGACTGCGCCGTTGAACCTTAACGAATTGGTCCAAGAGACCAAAAAAGGGATGGAGATCCTATCGAAGGAACGTGGTGTGAAACTGAAGAATACCGTGCCACAGGATTTAATGGTATTGGCCGATCGCGACCGTTTGGCCCAAGTATTCACCAACCTTTTCAATAATGCAGTGAACTACGGAAAACCGAATGGTACATGCACTGTGCGTGCCTACACGATGGGAGATCAGGTCGCTGTGGAACTATCAGATGACGGTATCGGGATAAGCAAACAGCATTTGCCACGTCTTTTTGAGCGATTCTATCGCGTTGGGAAAAGCAGGGCGCGTAACGAAGGCGGGTCCGGACTTGGCTTGGCGATCGTAAAACACATCATCGAAGCACACGATCAGACCATTGCCGTGAAAAGCAATGAAGGGGAAGGGACCACCTTTGTGTTCACCTTGGAGAAAGCGAGTTAGGTCGTTGATCCAATTCATGATCGTTCCCGATCGAACTACTCATTTTCCTGCCGCTTCATCGTATAACTGCACCTCGCTCTCATTGTTGATGCTTATACGCGGCACTTCATCGAACATGGTGACCTTACCCGTTACACAGATCTTTTTATTCAAAAGATAAGTTTCCGGGTCGTAGCTGAAATTCACGCTTTTGTCCTGCCAGACAGTTGCATAGAATTCCTGATCCGGATTCGGGGTGTCAAAGTTCAAATAGATCGCTTTGGCTTTTACCGTTGTACGCGATGCTACCACCGTTCCGCAGACCGTAACGGTCTTACCAACGTGATATTTGGCTTGTACGGAATTGAACATGCCATTTGGTAATGGTGCGGGGATCGGAGCCGTTTCACCAGCCTTGTCCTCGTCTTTTTCATACCACGCTTTATAATCCGCCATTGCTTCGATCCTGTTCTCGAATTCATCATCCAAGGCAGGAAAAAGATCGATCCCTGTTAGTTTCTCAACGCTATCGATCGGCACAGCGTAGCTGATCACCGGGTATTCCAATTTCTCGTTCTTCATCACGAATGCGATCGCTTTCGGATCCGGTCCGTCGAGGTCCGCGATCACCTTCCAGAATAGTTCAGGGATGCTGACCTCATTCTTTCGATCCGCTTTTTGCATCGTTGGAAGACCATCGCGAAGAACAGGTCCGGTTGCGATGTAAACGCGGCGTTTCGTGTGGTAGACGTATCGGCGTGCCCAGTCTTCCAATTCGGCCCATTTGCCTCGGTTGAAGTCGGCAAGTTGCGGGGAGATATTGCTGTAGTAATAGGAGCCGAACAATGCATCATAGGTCCAACG
>JAGNUG010000016.1 GCA_017987115.1 Flavobacteriales bacterium
ACGTTTTCCAGGATGAGATCGGGGGTGCTAAACCTGTAGATGCGCCGACCAGACCGGAACCAGTATTGGCCGATGGTCCAATAGCCCCGATCGATACGTTGGCAGCCGTCCCGTTCCAATACCCCGATCAGCGCAATTACAACCTCAACTTCACGATCGATCAGGTCGTTACGCAGGTCGATAACACCTATAGCAGTCAGTTCTATCAACCATTCATTGGTCCGGATGCGTTGAACCCAGGCTTAAGTGCGCTCACGCGAATGGGCATCACCGACCTGTTCGAGGATCATCGCATTGTGGGTGGATTCCGATTGGCGCTGAACTTGAATAACAACGACTACCTCTTCGTATACGAGAACTTGAGACGTCGGATCGATAAGCGGTTCACATTCCAGCGACAAGCCCAACAACAGTTGATCGGGAACGGAGCCGGGGTCGTGAAGATCGTAACGCATAACTTCAGGTATCAGTTGAGCTATCCGTTCAGCGAACTGGCAAGCGTGCGGCTTTCGGCGGTCTATCGGAACGATCGATACGTGCTGCAAGCTACGGACCGAAGTACGCTTAGGGCCGATAACGTGAGTGATCACATGGTCGGCGGTAAACTGGAATACGTGTATGATAGCTCCATGCCGCATGGCCTCAACTTCTGGACAGGCTGGAAACTGAAGTGGTTCGCTGAGTATTACCAGCAACCCGATGCGAAGAAGACGGATATGCAGATCGTAGGAATGGACCTTCGGCATTCGTTGAAGGTGCACCGTGAATTGATCTGGGTATCGCGTTTAGCTGGATCCAGTTCATTCGGCAGTAGGAAGGTGATCCATTATTTGGGGGGCGTGGATAATTGGTTGTTCGCGCAAACTGACGCTAGTATACCGATTGATTTTTCCCAGAATTATTTCTACCAGACAATGGGTGTCCCGATGCGCGGCTTTTTCTATAACGCACGTAACGGGTCCAGCTTCGCGGTATTCAATACCGAATTCCGGGTACCGATTCTCCGGTACCTGTTGAACAGGCCGATACGCTCCGACTTCCTGAACCATTTGCAACTGACCACATTTGCTGATGTGGGCACTGCTTGGACCGGAAGTGATCCCTATTCTTCCGAAAACTCGTTCAACCAGAATACGATACGCCGAAATCCGTTGACCATTACGCTGAACAACACGCGTGAACCGATCGTTGCCGGTTATGGCTTTGGTGTGCGCACACGGTTGCTCGGTTACTTTGTCCGTGCCGATTGGGCTTGGGGCGTGGATGATGGTATTGTGCTCCCGCGGGTGTTCTATTTCTCGCTCAATCTGGATATTTGAGTTGATGGACCTCACACCACAGACCATCGCTGCGTTGCTTGCTGTTGGTGTTGCTGCTGGCATCCTCAGCGGATTCGTAGGTGTTGGTGGTGGCATCATCATGGTGCCTGCATTGGTCTGGTTGCTGAGTTATTCGCAACACCAAGCGCAGGGAACAAGTCTTGCTGTGCTTATGTTACCCGTAGTTTTCCTTGCAGCCCGGAATTATTACAGAGCGGGGCAGATCGATGTGCAGACCGTTGCCATTATTGCCGTAGCATTCGTGGTCGGTGGCTATTTCGGAAGCAAATGGGCGCTGGTGCTGCCGTCTGATGCGGTACGGAAGGTGTTCGGTGTTGTGATGCTGTTGGCATCCTTTAAAATGATCTTCGGCAAGTGATCGACCTCATCAAAAAAGGAATTGCTGCGTTGCAACCGCAGATGGTGCAATGGCGAAGGCATTTGCATGCGCATCCTGAACTTTCTTTCCAAGAGCATAATACGGTTGCCTACGTTGCCGAACAGTTGGAAGCCGAAGGGATCGAAGTCCGGAAAGGAGTTGGAAAGCTCAACCCGGATTCAAAAGGTACTGGGCTCATCGCCTTGGTGAAGGGTGAAAAAGCAACCTCCAATGCGTGCTTCGCGATCCGTGCGGACCTTGATGCGTTGCCAATTACCGAGATCGGAAAGGAAGGATATTGTTCGACTACTTCTGGTGTGATGCATGCGTGCGGACATGATGCACATACTGCGATGGTTCTTGGTGCGGGTATCACATTGCACCGTCTTCGGAAACATTGGTCCGGCACCGTCATGTTGGTGTTCCAACCGGGTGAGGAAAAAGAACCCGGTGGTGCATCACTCTTGATCAAGGAAGGTGTGTTCAACGATTCCAAACCATCTGGGATCCTCGGGCAACACGTTACACCGGAACTTGCGATCGGCAAAGTCGGCTTTCGATCTGGCCCATTCATGGCGGCTGCGGACGAATTGTACATTACGGTAAAAGGAAAAGGTGGCCATGCCGCTTCACCGCATTTATTGGTTGATACAGTCCTTATCGCAGCACACTTGATCACCAGTTTGCAACATGTAGTTAGCCGACGCAACAAACCGGGCAGACCGATGGTGCTCTCCTTTGGAAAAGTGATCGCCCAAGGTGCTACCAACATTATTCCGGACGAAGTGCACATTGCAGGTACGCTCCGAACGTTCGATGAAGAATGGCGCAAGGAATTGCACATTCTTATCCCTCAACTCTCCAAGGACCTTGCGAAGAGCATGGGAGGCGATGTGGATTTCAATTTGGTAAAGGGATCACCTGCGGTTGTTAACGACCCGGTTTTGAACGAACGTGTTCGCAAGAATGCTGTCGAATACATTGGTGAGGAGAATGTTGTGGAAATGGATATCCGCATGGGCGCAGAGGATTTCGCATACTACACCCAAGTGATGCCCGGTTGCTTCTTCCGGCTCGGAACCGGTAACCCGAAGAAACAAGGTACTACCTCAGGACTTCACCGCGCAGAATTCGATATCGATGAAGATGCACTCGCGATCGGTGCGGGACTGATGGCGTGGTCCGCTTTAGGTGAATTGAAAAATTGCTGATTCCTAATACCCGGTGCTCGTGTCGTTGTGCTGAACCAAGGCATTCATTGTGACAGTTCTCGCTTTTGCACCGGTAAAGGATCAAATCCTTTTATCTGAACAGGATCAATTTTCCTTGGTCTTGTTCGTTCAGCATATACAAGTAAACACCGGCCTGCAAATGGCTGAGGTCGATCTGTTCAATTTGGTTCGAGAGTGTTTTGGTATGAACGAAACGCCCGCTCATATCAATGATCTTAAACGTTTGAATAAGATCGGTCTTCCGGTTGATCGTTATTTGCCCAGTTGAAGGGTTCGGCGAAACTATGCTAGGGACAATGGATCCAACAGGATCAATACCTATGTTAATGGCGCAGGTGATCGTCCAAAGGTCATTAGGGTCGATCAATGGAACACCCGAAATCTTGTAACACCTCAAGGCCAAGTCAACTCCCAAGCCAGGCAATAATGGAAAGCCGATCCCGCTCATGCCACCGATGCCTTCTACGTAGTCATGGCCAGGTTCTACGTTAAAGCGCCTGCGAACCTCGCCATTTGCTAACGAAATGCTGTCTATACTATATAGTGTGCCTATGTGAAAATCGTACCAGTTTATCGAGTCACCGACCATTGCGTTATAGTCGTACAGCACAGTTTCAGCCGGAGCACCGTATGGATCAAGCACGAATACCTTTCGTGCTACGGTATCTTCCCTAAGATATTTTTCATCGAGATCAATATCATTCCAAAGACCACTAACGATCTTGTAATCCACATCCTGTATTGTTGTATCACCGCTAACATGGTAAGTGCCTGTTCCCGTCAGGTCCCCACAATAAGGTGGTGTTCCGCTAAAAGCCAAGCATTCAACATCCCAAGTCGCATTTTCGTTCAATGTGGGTATGTAGGCTTGGGCCGCTATCAGCAACGGAAGTGATAAGAAAAGAGCAAGTTGAATTAATTTGAACATACCTAGTCGTGTTAATGCGTTAATACCTTCAATGGTGTATAACCAGTTTTTCAGTGCGCAGCGTGTGTGTCTTGTTTACGAGTGTAACATTATACGTGCCAGACGCAACGGCTTGTGTATCCCAAACATAGTGCTGTTTTTTCTCGTTTACCTGATGTCGAAATAGCTCTCGGCCAAGTAAATCACTAACAACCAAATACGCCTCAGCCGTGGATTCGTGCATCGTATAGTCAATTGTAACTGTGCTTGTTGCTGGATTTGGAAAGAGGCTCAGTGTTGCATCAGATCGTGGATCCGAAAGCTCCTCCACCCCAACATTCACCTGTTTCAAGCGTATGATCATGGTCTGGTCCGGGTGGTTCTGGTAGCCATCATCGAAACCATGAAAAAAGCCGTAGGCATACAGCATCCCATCCGGGCCCATCTCAAAATCGCGCATACCTAGTGCTATTATCGTATTCGGACCAACGATGGTATCACAATTCATCCCTGGAAAATACTCGGGTAGAATGGTTCCCGCTGTATCAATTGCAAAAACGCCTCCAACCCATTCTTCATTCAGCGTTGCGAATGAACCACCAATAAATAGTGTTGCAGAATCTAAGGTGTACATGCCCTGCACAACACCCACCGAACTGCTGCCCGGGTACTTGCGTAATCGAATATCGTAATTGAAACTATGGTCGATAGTGCCGTCGGGCATAAGCCGAACCAATGGGATTGTGTCGTTCGGAATCTCTGGTGAATGGAACCAGCCACTGGCCAATATTCGCCCATCGTTATAGAAATAGTAATCCGTTGCTGTGCCAAAGTCGATGTTTGTGTGGAATGTGCTATCCAACGAACCATCATAGTTAACTTTAAAAATATGACCTACGGGTTGGCTATCGAATACATCCATAACACCACTTACCAAAAACTTACCATCCTGGTGCGCCACGATCCGTTGTGCAATTCCGAATTGGCATTGCCGGTGCTGGAATGTACTATCTAAGTTGCCAAGCGTATCATACCGGGTAAGGCAAAAGTTTGCTCCGATCAATGTGGTGTCTACGGTGCTGTATAGGTCACGACCGCCGGTAACCAGCACCTTATCATCTGGTAAGACTACGAATTGGCCGGCATGAACTGGTTGATAAAAAAAATTACCAATGGCAAACGAATAGTCCCGTTCTCCAGTTTCAAATTTACGAAAGACAGATTCCCCAATGCCAATATAATACCGATTCGACCATGGAACGATCCCGCCCCCCCCGGAGAAACAGCCAGTCATATTCCCGTTGTAGTCAATTTTGGCAGAATAACACGGGGTAATTTCAGATTCAAACTGCAATAGTCCTGAGATCAGAATGTAATCATCGTAGAACTCGATGTCGGTTATAGACCTATGCTCTAAGTTCGTTGCAAAAGTGGTATCCACAACCCAAGCTTGCTGTGCATTCAAGAATAGGCTACAGAAGCCCAAGACAAATAAAGATGTAATCCGAATCATTTTGCAACAACAAATCGTTGTAAACCGAGCACTTTTGCAGCGATGCGCAACTCAGCGGTATAGGTGCCTGTTTTTATTCCGCGCACATCCCAAACTTGTTGTGAAGCACCGAGTTGCACTGTTAACCTACCAACATTTCGGCCCGAAATATCTTGAATGTCAATGGTTGCGCCTTCTACACGTTCTGGCAAAATGGTTTCAAAGGTTATCCACGTTTGAGCCGGATTCGGGTACGCCTTGAATGTTATGCCGTCCGTGTCAAATATTTCGTCAGTACTTGGTTGTTCGAGCAACGCTTTGGGTGTAATGGTGCCACCTGTAACTGGTGCTGTACATTCACCATAAGCGAAACACAACAGATTCTGTGCCCAAACACCGGCATGGGTTGGCCTGCCTTGTGCAACCTGTTGCAAGTTGGATTGCGCGCCAGCGCTTAAATGGAACAGATCAATCGCTGCATTGTTGGCAGCTTTGTACACTGCAATGAGGCCGATCATGTCAGCGCGTTCCTCTTCTTCATGGTCGTTCAGCCTGTACTGCTGGTCCAGGTCCTGAGCCACATCTTCTGCATCATTAAAGCGCCCAAGTTCCATCAGGGTTTGTATTTCACTATAACGGGCACCAAGCACCGTGTTCTGCTCAAAGCGTACCAATAGCGAATCCAGTGGTTGCGGCACTGTGTCGTTTTTCATGTCGGCAATAAGCTTATCATTCCAATGTCCCATTAAGGCAAAGTGTTGCGCCATGCTGCTTTCGAGGCTCGTGCGCCAAGTGCGTTGATTCCAACTAGCATGGATCTGTTGGATCATGTAATGCGGCAATGGGCTAGGTGCTTCGAATTCGATCCATTTATCAAATCCTTTCTGTTTAGTCGCTTCCGGGTTGGCCAAACAGATCTCGAGCATCATGGCATCAGGGAGGATATCCCTGATCGCGGCCTCCTTCAATATTTCCACGCTTAAGTACGGGCTATTGGCCATAAGTTCATTCCGCAAGTCCCATGCTTCATTGGGCCAAGTCAGCATTATTGTTTCTTTCAATTCGTCGAAATCACCGCCATCCAAAAGGCTTTCGAAGACATATTTCAAATTTAGGTAAGCCGACTTTTGATCCTGAAAAAGATTGTGAATAGGCCCAGTTGTCATACCGTGTGTTTCTGGATAACGCACGCGAGAGACACAGGTGTTATAAGGTGAATCATTGCTGCCATCTACTACCACATATGGGAAGTTATAAGCTCCAGGGTTTGGTTTCCCAGGTGGTAACTCCCAGAAATAAGTAATGGGTGCGCCTTGAGCCTCATTGTCGTAATTGTAGAACAGACTTGTCCCCATTTGGGTTGCGGTAAACGTATTCCCGGCAGATAAACTGGTTGAACCTTGGAACGTCTTGATGCAGTTTTCATTACCGGGAGTGCCCAGCGGTGGAGTCCTTACTACAAAATCGCGGTCGCTATTTGGAGCCGGGTTATTGCACTCAAAAGACAAGCCCGTTATAGTACTGTTATCTTCATCATAGCAATTTCCTTCAGCCACAAAGCTGTTTTCTAAGTGTTCAGATTCGTTATTGTAGACTAAGTCATTGTACGGGCCAGTATAGCCCATTACCGGACCTTCAATAGGAACACCGGATATCGCATTGGCCTCTTTCATAAAGTCGTTCTCTTGGATGTGAAAACCAAAGCCAGTGTAATTATAAATTGCACGATGAAATAATTGAAACGCATCGTCTTCCATACCAGCCAAGGTAACCTCCCGGTTACCCATAACAAACTCATTGCGGTTAATATCGAAGTGGTTTACGCCACTAGTGTAAACACCACAAATGTTATTCTCGAATGCGCTGTTGGTTACCCAGAAGGTGCGGCTATTTGAGCCGGTGCTAAGTGCATGTATACCGTGGTCTAGCCCAATAAACTTCGATCGTGTTAGGCTTGCTTCATCGCATACCGGTATTGGATGACCAGGGTCGATGGGTATTAGGTAACTGCATTGGCCAGTAACTCCGTACCCAGCATCAATGCTAATGATACCAAAGCCCAGTTTATTACTTGGGGTTGTGGTTACTGTGGTTTGTTCGTTGATAAAATCGCATGCTGTGAATTTGATCCCATGCACATCCCACATACTTATATGGGCATAGAAATCGTCTCCACCATAATAGTTGTCATCTACTTTGAACTCGCAGCGGGCAAATTTGCTTCGGTTCACCATTTCTTGTCCGCTACCCGAAAAGTTTTTATAGCTCAGGAATGTGGCTGAACGCCTACAATTAATGAAATGCGCATCCGTAGCATCGATCACACCTCCGAAAGTTCCCCAATCTTCATTCTTTTTCATCGTAATTGCCTCTCGCGCATTTTCGATCGTGGCTCCATTTCTTAGCACCACATATCCTTGATGAGCGGGTTGGCTGGTTGGCCACTGATTTTCAGAGTTGTCTCCCCAAACCTGTATACCACTCCAAAAGTCTCCACACGCGCTGTTTATGGTACCGCCATCCACCAATAATTTAGCACCTTCCTCTACGATGATCCCAGTGCCGGGGTACATGGAAAGTGTGCCATTTATAGTAAGCATAGCACCTGCTTGCACGCGCCAGTTCGAGTAGCCATAACTAAATCCGTTTACAGGAATAGTGGTGGTCGTGCTAATGACATGTTCCGCAATTGGTGTTTCGTAGATATCGGTTTGCCAAATACCTCTGCCGAAGGTACTTGCAAAAAGTTTCTTTGTGCATAAGTTCACCTTCACTTCGGTTACAATACACATTGGCATGTCTTCATTGAAGCATTGCCATTCCCCAATTGCCGGGTCATACACAAAGACCCCGGCATCTGTACCTGCATAAAGAATTCCACCAGAACCTCTTTGAATTTCCAGATCGTTAACCGGAAGCCCTAATAATCCTTCGGAAATGTCCTCCCAATTTTCACCATCATCTACAGATCTGTACACGCGCTGGGTCCCATCACTGTTCCAACCTGCAAACGAAACATAAACAGAAGCAGGTTCATCTGCTGGTATGTCCGGGTCCACGATCACATCCGTAATGCTGAACCGAGACAAAGGTTGTACCCCTGTACCACCTGAATTAGTGAAGCGTAAACGACTTGTAATGTCAGTCCACGTAATTCCCCCATCTCGTGTACGCAAAAGGCCGTTGACCTGATCTTCACTAGGATCATATTCGATTCTGTTGCCTCCGATGAACATCACGTTGTCATCTTCCTCATGTATACCGATGCCCCAAACATAGTTTTGATATCCATCCGGGAGGCTGGCCATTGTGTTAACGGTAGTGGTGCAATTTGCCTTGTACAACTCACGATGGCCAACGTACATGCGAAATGCTTGATTGGTTTTGTCAAAATAGAGTTCAGCATGACTGCCAAGTACAAAATCTCCAGAGTAATGACTACGTGTGCAATTGGTGGTGCCAGTAACCGTTAACGTGGCTGTCGGGTTGGCTTGAGTAACCCTCGCCTTCAGGCTGCCATCGAAAAGGCTGAACGATCGGCTAACGCCACCATCACCAACACTCTGACGTGTCCAAGCTCCAGTGCCAAAATCGTATTCGAAATTGCCGTTATCCTGGGTGCCTCCGATCAACAATTTTTGTGGTGCATCCACGCCCATACCGTAGAACTGGGTTATTGGTAGACCTGTGCCTTCTAGACTTGTAAAGTTCAGGGATGTTGCCTGGCCCCCATTTGTAGCGAGGCTTACTCCTCCATCATCTCCTTTCAGGATGACTTCAGCGCCATTTGTTGCATCGTCAATAATAAAGATCGAGCGACAATCTGGATGCCCATCCATCGAACCAACTGGTGTTAGGTATCCGTCATCTTCGCGAAACAACGTTATATTATCAGTGCCGTATTGATTGTTGGAGCCACCAACATAGACATTGCCATTTCCTGTGACCCTGAATTGGCCGCCAAGCTCCGAAAATACTGAGTTTAATGACGATTGAAAGTTGTGGAACGTGCTAAACCCGACGCTTATGTCATCCATTCGGGCGAGTATTCGATCTTGGGGAGAACCATGGATCCGACTCTTATAAAGAATAAATACCCCAGGGAACTGGGCGCTTTGGTCCTCTACCGCGTCAGCCACGAATAGATCCATGGCATCAGTCGTAAATGTCGTACTGCTAATGATAATACCCGTAGAGTTAGCTCCAGTAAATGTGGCCTCGAATACAAGTCGTTTGGCGAAAACATTACTCATTACAGGAATGCTAACGGTTCCGTTTTCATTTGCGCTGAACACATGCAAAGGGGTCAAGTTCGTTACGTCCGGTGGAGTTCCCGCAACATCATCACCGGGCACCGCGTAAACCCGTAGTATGGAATTGGCATCTTTGACGAGGTCGATGTTAAGAACGTAGTACCCTTGCCATACCAAGCTAAAATCCGGATAATCGTAAGCCACCAAAGAAGTTGTGGCAGCGTCAGCTTGAATGCTCAAATTGGCTGGCGAAGTATTCAAATGCCATACGTTCGGGAGTGTACCTGATTGTTGACCAACGAAACGAAATGCTTGCGTAAAATTAACCGCAAGTGCTGTTTGGTTCGTAGAGAATTGGCTCGTAAGGTCAGTCCAATTATCACCTGCATCCACAGACATATATACTTTGGCACCGAAATTTACGCCGTTCTTAACAAACGATGAAAGGACTAGTGCATCATTATTTGCGTCTTGGCGATAATGGACAATTTTGTTGAAACCTCCCTGTGGGCCAATGGTCATTGTGCCGGTAATGTCTGTAAATGCATTGATGCTCGTGAAATCTGCTGTTGCAGGCGCTTTGAAAACCTTCGAGGATTGCACGATATATATGTTACCCTCAAACACTTTGATATCTTCTACGCGCTGCCCATTTACATCAGGCACGAAATCGAGTAGGTTCGTCCAATTGGCTCCGTTTCCATCGGAGATCCAAACACCTGCGGAGTAATTGTATCGCCCTCCGGTACCTATGATAATTCGCCCTGCATCAGTAACTGCTATTGTGCCAATACCCATGCCGGGAATACGTATGTCATCAGTCAAACACTCCCAACTCCAAACACCTTGGTCCTTTGTACCTCGCCAAAGACCGCTAGCGTTCGTTCCGATCAATGCTGTGGTTACCGGCAATTCTTGTGGAGCCCACACGGTCCAAACAATACCCATGTCATGCCTGTTGGTAGCGCCACCGGGACTGGTTATGGGTCCCATAAGTTGCCATGGTGTTGGGTTCTCATTATCTAAACACCAAGGACTAGCAGAATAGGATCTAAGCTGATCTACATAGGATTTCATATTGCCTACTTTCGTGGGGTCGTCGGTCTGGGTGCGATGCTTCCAGAAGTATTCAAATCGTCTAAATTTCTTCCATTCGTGTGACGTACTGTCGATCAGCCCTGCTGCCACATCACTCATGAAGGCATTTTCCACTTCCTGATAAGTAAAGCCTTCATTCAATTGCACATCCTGCCAGGATTGCCCGTGAACCGTATTATTCAACAGAAAGAGTAATGTGAGGAATGCACTTTTAGCGCAAATGGTTTTCAGGATGTTCATTTCAAGTGGGTTAGGCCTATTAAAGAACTCTAGTGTTCAAAGTGAACTGGTTTTATTGAATCTCGCAATAGCCAGGTAACCGTAATAAGGTTGTATATTGTTTGATTAAACCAGCTTAGGGACGATCACAAATAATGAAAAAAGCTGCGGTAGAACCCCAGACCACCGATTTACGTTGCTCTAAACAACTCGATCTACATATTGCTTCGCCCAGAAGCTAATATGCCGTTGTTGCTGTTTGATGAATAGAAAGAACTCACCTTTTCACCCAGTAACCAAGTTACCGTACACCAATATCCTCCAGCTCAATAACCGGTTTCCCTTTCTTGGTAGATAGCGTCATCTCAACTGTAAAGTCAGCGCGGCCTTTGGCGGTCCAGAGATCCATGCGCACGTTGAAAGCACCCGGCCAATTTCTTACTGCTTGTACGTGAAGTGAATGCCAACTCGGTTCAGGAGGCATTACCAACGTCCCGACTTCATCAACCACATCTTCAATCTCCGAAGCACTGAGTTGCACACCATCGGTTGCCTCTTCCAATTCATCGAAGCGCCGCTCCACCAGCAGTTTCATAACGTGCCGGGCGATCATTTGAATACTTGATGGATCCATGCTTATTGTGGGCAGTAGGCAGAAGCAGTGGGGCAGTCCATTTTGCCTACTGCCACTGCCAACTTATTCCAAATATCAATTCGCAACCTCACTCATGAACCGCAACCGTACCATGCGCAATTCCTCTTCACTGTAGTCTCCATCAAATTCAACACGGGCTGCTTCAATATCATCCGTTTCGCTCTCACGGAAATAGTCCATGATCTCGTCCTGCGTGTCCCCTTCGAAGACTTCGTTGAGGTGGTAAACAATATCCAACTTGGTTCCACTGGTAACAATGCTTTCCAATTCCGTGAGCAGATCATCCATGCTGAGGCCTTTCGACTTCGCAATGCCATCCAAGGGTATGCGCTTGTCGATGTTCTGAATGATGTGGACCTTGTTACCGCTCTTCTTCACAACAGAGCGAACGGTTACCTCCTCTTCGCGCTCGATCTCATTGTCCTCCACGTATTGGGCGATCAGTTCAACGAACGGCTTCCCGAATTTCTGCGCCTTACCTGGACCAACACCGGTCACTTGGGTCAGCTCCTCCATGGTGATCGGGTAACGCATGGTCATTTCCTCCAACGAAGGATCCTGGAAAAGAACGTACGGTGGCAGTCCCTTTTTCTTGGCGATCTGCTGGCGTAGTTCCTTCAGCATCTTCATCAAGGTTTCGTCAGCAGCCGTGGTACGGACCGGTGCATTGTCCATATCCGAAACGGTATCAGCGCTGTAATCCCGTTCTATGGCGAACATCACCTTGGTCGGTTTCTTCAAGAACTTCTTGCCCTTTTCCGTTAGGCTCAGATTACCGTAGGTTTCAATGTCCTTGTGCAAATAACCGTTCACCACCGTTAGGCGCATAACAGCCAACCAATGCCGAACATCCTTATCACTTCCCTTGCCGTATGATTTCCAGCTTTCACCTTTATAGGTCTTCATCTCACTGGTCTCAGTACCGGTAAGCAGGTCGCAGATGAATTTGGCCCGGTGACGTTCCTTGCTCTCCAGCACGGCCTCAAGGATCAAGGCAACATCTTTCTGCGCATCAATGGTATCCTGCGGATTCAGGCAATTGTCACAACTACCGCAATTATCCCCAGGTAGTTCTTCTCCGAAATAATGAAGCAGGTATTTGCGTCGGCACATGCTGGTCTCAGCATAGCTCACCGTATCCTGCAACAATTGCTTGCCGATCTCTTGTTCCGCAACGGGTTTACCCTGTAGGAATTTCTCCAACTTCTCAATGTCCTTGTACGAGTAAAAGGTTATGCATTTTCCTTCGCCTCCATCTCTTCCACCACGACCGGTCTCCTGGTAATAGCTTTCCAGGCTTTTCGGGATGTCATGGTGGATCACGAAACGTACATCGGGTTTATCAATACCCATTCCGAAAGCGATCGTGGCCACGATCACATCCACATCCTCCATCAAGAACTTGTCCTGATGGCTCGCACGTTGATTGGCATCCAGACCAGCATGATAGGGCAATGCTTTGATCCCATTCACGCATAACGTTTCTGCCACTTCTTCTACTTTCTTACGGCTTAGGCAATAAATGATACCACTGCGGCCATCGTGCTGTTTTACGAAACGCGTGATCTCACGGGCCACGTCGCGCTTAGGCCGTACTTCATAATAAAGGTTCGGCCTGTTGAAGGATGCCTTATACGTTTTCGCGTTCGGTATATCCAGGTTCTTCAGGATATCCTCTTGCACTTTTTCAGTCGCTGTTGCGGTCAATGCGATGACCGGTACCCGTTTGATCTCATCGAATATGGTACGCAACCGGCGGTATTCCGGACGGAAATCATGGCCCCATTCGCTGATGCAATGTGCCTCGTCAATTGCAAAAAAGCTGATCTTGATCTCCGTAAGGAACTCAACATTCTCCTTCTTCGTCAGTGACTCAGGCGCTACATACAGGATCTTGGTCCGTCCGCTGCGGATATCCTCCTTCACCTTCAGCGCTTCATTGCGGGTCAACGAACTGTTCAGGAAGTGCGCAACACCATCGTCGGAACTGAAACCACGCAACGCATCCACTTGATTTTTCATGAGTGCGATCAATGGACTTACAACGATCGCTGTGCCCTCACTCATAAGGGCCGGCAATTGATAGCACAAGCTCTTGCCCCCACCGGTAGGCATTATTACAAAGGTGTTCTCACCCTTGAGTACGCTCTTAATGACGGCTTCCTGCTCTCCTTTGAACTTTGTGAACCCGAAGAATTTTTCCAATGCATCCTTTGGGGTAACTGCTTCTTTGATCATGACGAAAGGGACGAACGAAAATGGCTGGTTTTTATTTGAACGCTTAAAAGTAAGCCATGGAACAGATACGTCCTACCATCTTTTTCATGAATTGTGAAACTCCTTTTGCTTAGATTAATGCGCAACCTGAACTATTGCGTCAAATTCCGGGATCAAGCCATCATTCAGTTGATAACTGCTGGTTGCAAGCTCAAATCCCAATATACCGCGGCTATCTTTGACGCAACATTTTTCATTGGATTCCTTGGAGCAGCGCAGTGATATGACCTTTTTGGAGCACCTTGAGGAGCTCCGTTGGACCTTGGTGCGTTCGGTCATTGCGATCGTCGTATGCATGCTTGCGGCATTCGTAGCGAAGGACCTCCTTTTTGATAATGTGGTGTTGGCACCCAAGAATGCATCATTCATTACCTACCGGTTGATGTGCGCGCTAGGCTATAAAGTTGGGTTGGGAGATGGTATGTGCGTGAGCGATCTCAAGTTCAGTTTGCAGAACATCAGTATGAGCGGGCAGTTCTTCACGCACCTCATGGTCTCCTTCGTGGCCGGATTCATCCTTGCGTTCCCATTCTTCCTGTGGCAGATATGGCGCTTCCTTTCTCCGGGGCTGCACCCGAAGGAAAGGGCTTCACTACGCGGTGTTGTCCTCTTTGCGTCTGTCCTGTTCTTTGCTGGTGTTGCATTCGGATATTACGTGCTGGCTCCGTTAAGCCTTCAGTTCTTTGGAAGCTATCAAGTAAGTGCTACCGTGCAGAATGCTGTAGCTCTGGATAGTTATATCGCCATGTTAACATCGGTTACACTTTGGACTGGCGTGGCTTTCGAATTACCACTTGTGGTGCTTTTTCTGACCAGGATCGGCCTCGTAACTCCTGTAATGCTTCGCGCATATCGCAAGCATGCGTTCGTGATCGTGCTGGTCCTATCCGCAATTCTTACACCACCGGATGTGGTCAGTCAATTGATCGTATCCGGACCTTTGATGTTGTTATACGAAGGAGGCATCATGCTTTCCGCACGTGCATTGAGACAGATGAAAAGGGACGAACGCAAGTCCCTCAAAGCCGCAACACCCGGTGCTTGAGCATGATGGTTCCAAAAGGGGTGAAACGTTTGTGTTTAGCATTGTCATTCTGCATTCCACAGATCCTGACTTTCGCGCAGACAACGAAGGTGACCGGTGTGATAACGGATGCAGCAACCGGAGAAACGCTGCCGTTCGTCAACGTCGCATTCATCGATAGTAAGATCAGTACCGTTTCGGATCTCGATGGCAACTTTGTTCTGGATACATACTATGCAACTGATTCGTTGCGCGCAATAGCCGTGGGATTTGTTCCGGTTACCTATGCAGTGAAGAAGGATCGCGAACAGGTGATCGACATCAAAATGAATGCGGGGGTGGAATTGACCGCCGTTGTGATCCGCCCACCGGATGAGAATCCTGCGTTCCCCATACTTCGTAAAGTGGTTCAGCACAAACCCGTGAACAACCGGGAAAAGTTGGAAGCGTATGAATATGATGCGTACAACAAAGTGGAATTCGACATCAACAACATTACCGAGAAGTTCACGCAGAAGAAGCTCTTCAAACCGTTCGCATTCATCTTCGATAATATTGACAGTACGGATGCTAAACCCTACTTGCCGATCTTTATGACGGAGACACTTTCCGAAGTGTATTACCGTCAAAAACCCAAAACCCAGAAAGAGTTCATCCGTGGTACCAAAGTGAGTGGGATCGAGAACGAAAGCGTTTCACAGTTCTTGGGGGATATGTACCAGAACGTGAACATCTACGAGAACTTCCTTGTGATCTTCGGTAAGAACTTCATCAGTCCGATCGCTGATGGTGGCCGTGGCTATTACGACTACTACTTGGCGGACAGCGCATACTACGATAAGTTCTGGTGTTACAAGATCGAGTTCAAACCAAAACGGGTACAGGAACTTGCTTTCAAGGGCACCATGTGGATCAACGATACCACTTACGCTGTAAAACATGTCGAAGCGGGTATTGCAGAGGGTGCCAACCTGAATTTCGTTCAAGCGTTCAAGGTGGAGCAGGAGTATGACCAGGTGCAGAACGAAGTGTGGATGCTGACCCGTGACGAACTCGTTGTGGACCTGAACGTAGTGAACGACAAATTGCTGAAGGATGATAAGCCGGTGCAGGGATTTTACGGCCGACGTACAGCGACGTATCGGAATTTTTCGATCAACAAACCACGCGAACCGGAATTCTATGACGGCGTGGATCAGGTCATAGTAGAGATCGATCCGCTGAGTTTAGGAGCGGATTATTGGGATACGAACCGCCATATCCAGTTGACCGCGAAAGAGGACGCGATCTACAAAATGGTGGATACCATGAAAACGATCCCTCGTTTTCGCACCTATGTGGACCTGATCACAACGTTGGTCACTGGGTACTATGTAAAAGGAAAAGTTGAGCTGGGACCCTATTCCTCGATCTTCAGTTTCAACCAGGTCGAAGGCCCTCGATTACGATTGGGTCTTCGGACCAGTAACACCTTTAGCACGTGGGTGGAGTTTGAAGGGTTCACAGCCTACGGGTTCAAGGATGAACGATTCAAATATGGATTGGCCACGCGCGGTTTCATAAGTAAGCATCCGCGTCTGCTGTACAGAGCGGCCTATAAACACGACGTGGAACAGTTGGGGGCTGGTACGAATGCCTTCGTTACGGATAATTTGCTCGGTAGTGTTTTCCGAAGGGGACCCAACAATAAGCTGACCGATGTTGAAGAATGGATGGTCGGGTTGGAGCGTGAGTGGTTCAGCGGATTCTCCAATGAGCTTCGATTCCGCTTCCGGACACTTCAAGCATTGGGTTCGTTGTCCTATGAACACCCCGTCTTCGAACCGGTGTTCTCGGTAGAGACCGTGGGATCCTTGCGATCCGCTGAGGTCAGCTTGAATACCCACTTTACCTATAAGGAAAAATTCGTGAGTGGTGAGTTCGATCGGATCTCGGTCGGTTACAATAAGTTCCCCACGCTCGAAATGCATTTGGCCTATGGTATACCAGGGTTTCTTGAAAGTGATTATGAGTATACGAAGGTCATTGGACGGATCTACAAACGGTGGCAGTTAGGGACGCTAGGCTGGTCACGTACAACGTTGGAAGGTGGCCGTGTATTCGGCCAATTACCATACCCTTTGCTGATCATCCATACGGGCAATGAAACGTGGTACTACAATGATGCAGCATTCAACACCATGAATTTCTTTGAGTTCCTGAGCGATCGATACATTCAATTGTTCGCGGAGCATCATTTCGACGGATTGTTCTTCAATCGGATACCCTTATTGCGCAGGTTGAAATTCCGCGAGGTCGTGACCTTCAAAGCCGTAGCGGGTGACCTGGACCCAAAACATTCAGAAGAACTTCTTCTACTGCCGGGAATGTATACATTGAGTAATGGACCGTTCATGGAAGCCAGTGCGGGAATAGAGAATATTCTCAAGGTCCTACGCGTGGATGTGGTATGGCGATTGCGGTACAATGATCACCCGAACACTGCACCGTTTGCGATAAGGGGTAAATTCGTATTCAACTTCTAATGCTGAGGGCAGAAAACTTGATCAAGCGCTACAAGCGGAGGACCGTTGTTAACGGCGTGAGTATTGAAGTGAAGCAAGGGGAGATCGTGGGGTTGCTTGGACCTAATGGCGCTGGGAAGACCACCAGTTTTTATATGATCGTAGGGTTGATAAAGCCCAATGAAGGAAATGTGTTCCTGGATGATCAGGAGATCACCCATATGGCGATGTATCGGCGAGCAACGAAAGGGATCGGTTACCTGCCGCAGGAAGCGAGCGTGTTCCGCAAACTGTCTGTGGAGGATAACATCAAGGCGATCCTTGAAATGACCAAATTGTCCAAGCAGGAGCAGGATGCAAAGTTGGAATCACTGCTCAATGAGTTCAGTCTGCAACACGTCCGTAAGAACATGGGTGATGTGCTTAGCGGGGGAGAACGGAGACGTACGGAAATTGCCCGTGCGCTGGCCACGGAGCCGCGATTCATTCTGCTGGACGAACCATTCGCTGGGGTTGATCCGATCGCGGTTGAAGACATTCAATCCATCGTTGCAAAATTGAAAGAGAAGAACATCGGGATCCTGATCACCGATCACAACGTACAGGAAACGTTAAGCATTACCGATCGAGCGTATTTGCTCTTTGAAGGCAAGATCCTGAAACAAGGAACGGCAGAAGAACTAGCGGCCGACGAGACAGTGCGTAGGGTTTATCTCGGGAAGAACTTCGAACTGCGCAGAGCGAAATTATAGGATCAATTCAATTCCTCAACAGAGAAACTGTACTTCTCCATCACCTTGTTCGCTAGCAACTTCTCGCAGGCTTCTTCCACCTTGGCGCTTGCTGCTTTTTTATCCTTGGCCTCCACATTCAACGTAATGTGTTTACCAATGCGTACTCCCGTGATCTCTTCCAGACCCAAATTCTGCATGGTTCCACTGACGGCTTTCCCCTGGGGGTCCAACAAATTGTCGTGTGGCATTACATCGATGGAGGCGCGGAAGGATTTCATTCGGGTAGGTACGGCTAAGTAAAATTGAACTTGGTAAAGCGTTGATCGCTAAGCGTTAGAAGCAGAAAACAATTTACCCCACAACGGACATAGCACGTACAAAAGTAAAAGCATTGGGACAGCCTGCATTCCAAATAAGGCAATAAGGAGGATACCAATACTTAATAGGATGTAGATCACTTGATTACCCTGCCATCCGAAATGCTTGAATTTCAGCCCCGGAAGCTGAAGCTCGGAAAGCATGAGTACACCCAGGATAAGTGAGATGAGCATTAAATAAGGACTATACAATAAGAGAAGTAGGAGGGACTTCAGCAAACCTCCGAACGGGGCCACAAGTCCTCCAGACCCCGTGATCGCTAGCGGCAAACTTGCCCAGAACAGACCATTGGCCGGTGTTGCCAAACCTAGGAATCCGTGTGTCTGGCGCGTATCCACGTTGAACTTGGCCAGTCTCCAAGCCGAAGCGACAACGAGTATCAATACAGTTATTCCGGTTAGTGCGAATATCTCATTGGCATCCTCCAACTTGCCACCCACATTAACAGGCCCTTCGAAAGCCATGGCCATAAGCGATAAGAATTGCATGGGTTCAGCTAAGGGCATTAGTACCATGAACCAGATGATCAGAGCCGGCGCTACGCCAAAGGTCACCAGGTCTGCCAAACTGTCCAATTGCGCACCCAAGGCTGTGCCTCCGCCAGTAGCCCGAGCAGCGAAGCCGTCCAGCACATCGAAGAATCCGCCTGCGAATACCAACCAACACGCCATTGTTAGCTGTCCTTGTGAAGCCAAGAGTATGGATGCGACCCCGCAACATAGGTTCGCACTCGTCAATAGATCAGGTAGTTTAGGCAAACGGAGCATATTTTTGTATCGCCGCGGACCATTAGATCCAGCGGCGCGTCGAAGTTGAGTAATTTAGGACAATATCGGAGGCCACCCTCAGTTAATATGTGCGTCTACTAAATGATAAATAGAATGAGTTCGAGAACTATCGCACATCGCATATTGGTGGTTTTGGTTGCCTGTATGGCCCTTTTTAACGTTTCGTACGCACAATCTGATGCTCCGAAATACAGTAACGAATTCCTAGCTATTGGCGTGGGTGCCAGGGCTTTGGGCATGGGAAATGCATATACCGCAGCGGTCAATGATGTCACCAGTGGTTATTGGAATCCGGCAGGACTTACCGGCGTGACAAGCGACCTCCAAGTTGGTGCTATGCACAGTGAATATTTTGCAGGTATTGCCAAGTACGATTATATCGGCCTCGCGAGACCGATCGATTCTTCCAGTACCATTGGATTCACGTTCGTCCGTTTCGGCATCGATAATATCCCCAACACCATCGATCTGTTCGACCCTTCAGGAAACATCGATTACGATCGCATCACTTCCTTTAGCTCGTCGGACCATGCGTTCATTTTGACCTATGCGCGAAAGCTGCGAACTCCGGGTCTGCAAGTAGGAGGTAATGTGAAAGTGATCTATCGCCGCGTTGGTGAATTCGGTAAGGCTTGGGGTTTCGGCTTGGATGCAGCCTTGCAATATCAGCGCAACCAATGGCGGTTTGCCGCGGTTGCCCGTGATGTTACCAGCACCTTCAATGCATGGAGCTATACGTTGGATCAGCGCACCATTGAGGTCTTTGCGCAGACCGGCAATGAAATTCCGGTGAATTCCGTTGAGGTCACCCTGCCCAGACTGATGCTTGGTGTGGCGCGTCAATTCAAGATCGGCAGTAAGTTCAATATTCTGGCAGCCATCGATCTGGAGAATACGTTCGATGGAAAACGAAATACATTGATCCAGACAAGCACATTCAGTTCGGATCCACGGGTTGGTCTCGAATTCGGATACGCCAACGTGGTTTTCGTGCGTACCGGTGTCAGCTACTTCCAATACATTACGGATATCAACGACAAGCGAACGCTGAACGTTCAACCGAACATCGGTCTGGGGTTGAAGATCAAGAGCGTTTCGCTGGACTATGCACTTACCGATATCGGCGATAACAGTGTTGCACTCTATTCCAATATCTTTTCCCTTCGGTTCGATCTCTTCAAGAAACCTAGCCAATGAGAAGAACCTTACTGTTCGTTATATTCTTATACAGCGCCTTACATAGCGTGGCCCAGGTTCCTCCTGGAAACCAGTGGATAGACTATAGCCTACAGTATTGGAAGTTCAGTATCGCAGCGGATGGTCTCTATCGAATTGATTCCACAGCACTTGCTGATGCTGGTTTTCCAATAACAACGATCGACCCACAGGACCTCATGGTCTTTGGGCGTGAACAACAGGTACCCATTTACATTGAAGACGGTGGTGATGGCACTTTGAACGGTGCGGATTTCATTGAGTTCCAAGCCAAGAAGAACGATGGCTGGTTGGACGCGCAGCTCTATGCACAACCCTCATTTCAACCGAACCCGTATTACAGCCTATATAATGATACGATCTACTATTTCATCACGTGGAGTGTAACTGCACAGAAGGAAAGGGTAGTGCCGTATGTGAATACGGACTTTGCCGGTCATACACCACGTCCATGGTATTGGGGAGAAACGATCAGTTCCTTGACCGGCATTTATAGAATGGGTTACAACCAGCCCGGTGGCGCCGCGGTTACCAGCGGGTTCTATGTTGAAGGAGAGGGCAGGTTGCACCAAGCGGCGATCGTATCCAATTCGCCGAACGGTGCCTCCCAACCGCATACCATCTTAACTCCTCGTGCATATCAAGGCCCCGATGCGCCGGATGCGCGTGTTTACACGGCTGTGGCGTCGCTGAATCATCGGGTGGCAGATAATCAATTGGATCATCATTCCGTGGTCAGCTATGGACCCGCACCGGGCACGGATATGATCGATACGATTTTCAACGGTGTGCATACGATAAAAGCCGATTTCGATGTGCCGGCTTCTGCTCTAGGTGCGAACCTCGTGATCAACTACAAAGTGCCACATGACCTGTATTCGCTGGGGTTTCTCTCGGATTCCAACTACACGGATTATCAGAACGTCTCTAACACACGAATACGCTATGCAAAGGAGATGCACATGTATGCACAAGGGTTAATGAACATGTGGATCCCACAAGACCCAAGCGACCCGATCGCACGAGTTGATTTCACCAATTTTTCTGGCCAGCCGATCATGTATGCGTATGGAGATTCGGTGCGTCGTGTAATTCCAACGCAAGTTCTTTCTACGAGACAGGCCTTATTTCCTACGGATCCATCCGGGAATGATACGTACGTTTTCCTGCATAAAGTACCCGTTGTTCCAGTTGGCACGATCAAGCGAGCAGGTCAGAATGGATACTTTACCGACTTCAGTGCGGTACAGGAGGATTCCGCTCAGTTGATCGTCGCGCATAGTACGTTGATGCAAGGTGCGAACGCCTATGCGAGCTACCGCGAGAACATGGCGCCCGATGGTAGTCGGTATAACGTGGTCATTGCCGATGTCGATGAATTGTACGATCAATTCGGAGGTGGCATACCGAAACATGCCATTGCTATTCGTAAGTATTGCAAGTTCGCTTATGACACATGGAATACGCGCCCTAAAGCGTTGTTGCTCATTGGTAAATCCGTGCAGACAGCATTCATCAACAATTTCGATGTCGGTTATAGACCGGATGCACAAGGGGCTTATGCGCGTTGTTTGGTTCCCTCGTACGGTTATCCAAGTAGCGATCAGTGTTTCACGTTGGCTATTGGCCCGGATCCGAACAGATTGGCATTCCCAGTGGGGCGTATCAGCGCGTATACGGATAACGACGTTTACGCTTATCGCGATAAAGTGAGTGCTATGGAGAATCAAGCACCAGCTCCATGGATGAAGAACATCCTTCATTTCAGAGGTGGGACGAGTGCCGGTGAATCGGCGTCGTTCTATTTCATTTTGAAAGCCCTCGAGGATATCGCTGTGGACACCTGTTTTGGTGGAGTGGTTACGGATTTCATTAAGTCCGGTTCTAATGTATTCGAACAGGCATCCGCGGATTCAGTGAAACATCTGATCGAGGACGAAGGTGTAACATTGATGACGTTTCTCTCCCATGCGTATGGTGAGAACTTTGAAGTGACCATTGATAATCCGGCGAATTACGATTGGAACGGAAAGCACCCTGCTGTTCTCGGCCTTTCCTGTTATATCGGCAATATCCACCTCAACTCTAATTTGAGTGCCGCCGAGAAATGGGTGCTCATGCCGGCCAAAGGCCCCATTGCTTTCATGAGCACTCCGATAAGTGGGTATCCATTCGCGCTTTCGGCTTATGCTAGTAAGTGGTATGAGAGCTTCAGTACGTTGAATTATGGTGGGACCATTGGAGACCACATGGCATTCGCTCTGAATCGACAGTTGCTCAGCTCAACGGATGTGATCACGTTAAGCAATGCGCATTCGTTTACATTGGAAGGTGACCCACTGATCCGATTGAACTCACCGTTGCTCCCGGATTATTCCGTTTCTGCCCAGGACATCTATTTTGAACCCGACCCGGTAACCGCGGATGCAGATACGTTCATGGTAAAAGCCGTTGTTCGCAACATCGGTAAAGCAACAAATGCGTCATTCAACGTAGCATTGGATCGTGACAATACTGGTCTTGGCCTAACACAGACGGAGAATACCACGATGTCCAGCGTGTACAACGCAGATACCGCATACTTCAGCTTGGCGACACAGGCATTCAGCGGTGGAGCCGGTGTGAACCAATTGACCATACGTGCCGACTTGGATCCGGATGTTGTTCCTGAATTGGATGACTTGGGAAATAACGTCACAACAACTTCATTGTTCATCACATCAGGCGATCTGGTCCCTGTGTATCCGTATGACTATGCGATCGTTCCGGATGCTGCTCCAATTTTGAAAGCAAGTACTGGAGATCCGTTAGCACCTCCACGTACATATCTGTTCGAGATCGATACGACCGATCTATTCAATAGTCCGATCCGTGAGGCCACAACGTTAACAGCACCGGGTGGTGTGGTGAATTGGCAACCACAGACCATTTATAACATCAACTCCCTTCAGGACAGTACCGTGTTCTTCTGGCGATGTACCATTGATAGTACGGGGAATGGTGGATACAATTGGTACGAGCGTTCGTTCCAATACATCGAAGGAAAGAGCGGATGGGGACAAGCACACTATTTCCAGTTCAAGAATAATAGTTACAACGGGGTTGTTTATGACCGACCGCAACGCGATTTCGACTTCTTCACTGGCGCTAGACATGTGCGTGCTTCAGTGCGTGATAGCATCTCCGATAACAACACGGGTTGGTACAGAGATAATGTTACGCAGGAATATAATAACGGTTGTCAAGTGCCAACCGCATGGATGGTGGCGATCATCGACCCTATCACATTCGAACCGTGGGAAACCTTCTGGACAGCACCGGATGGAACCCAATACAATGCCGATCATCAGTTCGGGAATATGAACAATAACACCGCTTGTAGGGACCGGGTTGAAAAAGTATTCAGTTACAACACAACGATACCTGCACAAATGGTTGCGCTACAGGATCTATTGGAGAACCAGGTGCCTGTAGGTCACCACATACTTATGTACACTTGGCGCTATATGGATCAGGATGGTATGCAGGCCAATAATCCAGGATTGATACCCGCTATTGAAAATCTGAGTGGTGGTAATATGAGCTTCGCAAGTATGTATGACAGCGCTGCTTATATATTTTACGTGCAGAAAGGGTTTCCGGCAACCTTCCAGGATACGCTGGCACCGGCGATCTTTCCGCCGCCGGGAGATCCAAGTGAAGACGGTGTGATCGATCTCTCCGTATACATTTCCGGACCGGGGAACCGAGGAACTATTTCCTCTTTGGTTGCAGGGCCAGCAAGTGCGTGGCATGCACTCTATTGGAACGAGGTGCCAATTAGCCCAACTGATAGTACGACGATCTCACTTATCGGAGTTCGAGCGGACCTTTTGACCCAGGATACGTTGATGACGATGCCGTCCGTGTTGGATTCGGTCCCCGACCTTAGTTCCGTGGATGCGACCTTGCATCCTTATTTGAAGATATCCGGCAGTTATCACGATTACGGTGCTTTGACTCCGAAACCAGCGCAACAAGAGCGGTGGCAATTGCTCAGTTCCCAAGCACCGGAATGCGCCATCGATCCACCGGTGGGTTACGTGAACGGTTTGGATGATCTGTTCGAAGGTCAGAACGCATCGCTCGCCATTGCGGTCCATAATATCGGTGAAGTGGATATGGACAGTTTGTTGATGACCGCGTGGGTGATCGATAGGAACAACGTGAGACGGCGTGTGCATTACAAGTACAATGCGCCCTTACTGGTTGGTGGTATATTGATGGATACGATCGTGTTCTCCACCCTAGGATACGGTGGCCCCAATACGATCATTATCGAAGCCAATCCGGAGGATTCGCTGACAGGAGTTTACGATCAATTGGAACAAACGCACATCAATAATATCGCGCAACTCCGCTTTAATGTGGAGATGGATATTGAGAATCCGTTGTTGGATGTGACCTTTGATGGGATCCATATCCTTGATGGCGATATCGTTTCCGCAAAACCGGAGATCTACATCACGCTTGATGATGAAAACCCGGTCCTGTTAATGAATAGCGTGACCGATACGACTTTGTTCCAGGTCTACCTGAAAACACCGGGTGCCAATGAAGAGCGTCTTTATTTCAGGGCGAATGGACAAGATCAGCTGCTGTTCGAACCTTCCACCGGATCAAATAACATTTGTCACATTCGCCATTTCGGGAATTTCGAGATCGATGGCACATATGAACTCCGTGTGCGCGCCAGGGACCTGAGCAACAACAACTCAGGCGATAAGGATCTGATGATCAGTTTCGAGGTGATCAATAAACCGACCATCACGGAAACGCTGAATTACCCGAACCCCTTCACCACAAGTACACGTTTCGTATTCACGGTCACTGGCTCTCAACCTCCAACGAACATGAAGATCCAGATCATGACCGTAACGGGTAGGGTTGTCCGTGAGATCAAAATGCACGAGCTCGGTCCTATACATGTTGGCCGGAACATCACGGAATACGCATGGGACGGTACCGATGAATTCGGTGATAAGCTAGCACGTGGTGTCTACATCTACCGTGTGATCTCACAGCTGAACGGCCAAGAGATCGAATACCGGGAGACAGGTGCCGGTGACTACTTCAAGAAGGGTTTCGGCAAGATGTACAAATTGTAATGGCCAAAGGATGGAGATAACCCGTGCCCGTGTTGCGGCATGGGCTGCGGGATCCGGATTACTATGGTCATTGGCGTGGCCTTATGTTGGCGGATTTACGTGGGTCGCATTTTTTGCATGGTTACCATTGCTTCACGCCGAACGACTGCATTCGCAACGCACTGCGAACAAGGCACGATCATTCTTCCCTTATGTGTGGATCACAACGCTGATCTGGAATGGCCTAGGTGCTTGGTGGTTTTATAATGTTAGCGAACCACTGGAAACGCGATTGGTAAGTGGTACAGCACCGCTGGTCGTGAATTCATTGTTGATGACCATCCCATGGTGGTTGAAACGCGTCGTGAACAAACGGTTCGGAATGCAATGGGCCGCTTGGGCATTCATCGTATTCTGGATCGCGTTCGAACGGCTACATCATGGCTGGGATCTCCAATGGCCGTGGTTTTCCATTGGCAATGTCTTCGGCACACAACCTGTGTGGATCCAGTGGTATGAGATCACAGGAATGCTGGGTGGAACACTTTGGGTCCTGCTGGTCACGCTGATTCTTGATCGGGCACTAGTAACATGGATCGGAAATGGTCCACGGAAAAAGATCGTCACCAACACGTCGATCGCCGTCGCACTTGTTGCTATCCCGATCGCGATCTCCTTGGCGCGTTTCTACACGTACCAGCAAAAAGGTTCAACTGCGGAAGTGGTTGTTGTGCAACCGAACATCGATCCGTACAATGAAAAATTCGGAGGGGTGGATGCGCTCATACAATTGGACCGGATGCTGGCTTTGGCAAGGACCATGGTCACCGATAGCACCCAGTTGGTCCTATTACCAGAGACCGCCTTGCAAGAGAATGCAACCGTAGATGGAAGTTCCGGAACACAAAAATTCTTAGGTCTTTGGGAAAATGACCTGCACGCTTCCAAGAGCGTACAGCGCATCAAAGAATTCCAAGAGGAGTTTCCGCACGTATCCATTTTGGCGGGTATGAACAGTGATAGCCTTTATCCTGCAACTGGACCACGACCCATCGCGGCAAGACCGCTTTACAGAGATTTACCTCCGGACATGGAAGCCGAACAAAGGTGGTACGTTGCGTACAACGCTGCATTGTGGATGCCTGCGAAAGGCCCGATCGAAAGCTACCATAAATCGAAACTTGTGGCCGGTGTAGAACAGCTGCCGTTCGATAACGTTCTCGGGCCTATTGGTGCATTAGTAGTTGATCTTGGTGGCACAACCGGCTCGCTTGGAAAACAGAAGATCCGCTCGGTCCTAATGGATGGCAACTCAGAACTACGTGTCATCCCCGCGATCTGTTACGAATCCGAATTCGGGGAACACATTGCAGCGCATGTGCGCAACGGTGGGAACCTACTTGCTGTAATTACCAATGATGGTTGGTGGGGTGATTCACCCGGCTACAAGCAGCACATCACCTTCGCGACCATCCGAGCCATTGAAATGCGCAGGGATGTTGCACGCTCCGCAAATACAGGCATCTCCTGCTTCAGTGATCAACGCGGCGTGTTGCGCGACCATACGGATTGGTGGGTACCCACTGTGATCCGTTCAACCGTTCACTTGAATGATAAGATCACTTTCTATGCTGCACACGGTGATTTCATTGGGCTGGTAGCAATGGTGTTGGCATCGACTCTGCTGTTGGTGCTCGTCGTGTACGCGGTCTTGATCAAGATCCACTCCTAGCGCACCAGCGGGATCCTACGTGACATCACCCCGTTTTGGCCATCGAACCGCACCATGTAGATGCCGCTGTTCAGCGAACTCTTCGGGATCTTGATGGTGCTCAACCCTTCCGGGAACGCAACCGTGTTCTGCTCCCAAACAACCTTCCCGCTGGCATCCAACAAACGAATAGCTTGGTTTTGATCATGCGCCATCGTTACATGCACATTCAGGTCCATGCCATCGTCCCAACTATTGATGATCGCTGTCTCGCCACTACCTGAACAAGAGGTCGTTCTTACATCACTTACCTTCTCGTCTCCGTTCGTGTCGGTCTGGCGAAGTCTGTAAAATGCATTGCTTGGCGGGGCCTGATCAACGAAACGATAATCGATCATTTGAAGGCTAGTGCCTGCTCCATCCACTTGTCCTATCGGAATGAATTCTACGCCATCAACGCTTCGTTCAATGGTGAAGTAGTCGTTATTCAGTTCACTGGCGGTAGTCCAGGAAACGGTCACCGCACGTGCATCACATTGGGCATCGAAACGGACCAGTTCAACTGGAAGTGGATTGAGGATGTCAGAAAGTGTCCAGGACCTGAACAAACTGGCCGGAGGAACAACTGCATTGGTTACGGATCCCACCGCCCACGTGCCAACTCCAGGTGCAAAGTCTCCCCATTTATCAATACCGGAATTGAACCGTTGCGCTCCTAAAGGAATACCGGCAATCAGGTTACCAGCTTGAATATCCTCCACAGGGCTGTACGTGAATCCCAAGGTCAGGGCAGGATTTGCGGTGAAGGCGTATGGAGCAACATTTACATCAACGATCCAGAAACGGTCCACCACATGGCGCGATTCATTCGTCGCGATCGGCGTAGTTGCAGTACCGGTCTGCCAGTTGTTCATATGCGTTACATCGCTCGGACGATAGGCATTGTTATCCCAAGTCGCCCCTCCGACAGTATGATTGTATGTGGCAAAAACGATGGATGATGCACCTGTGCCAGTGCCACTTCCGGTTACGGCACAAGTGAAGGGTATCTTAGTGCCAAGCCCGGATGCATAAGGTATTACGTACGTGTTGCCCGCCGCGGCATTACCAACGTTCCAACGGATCATGTCATTTTCAGCCTCACTGATGATCATGCCCCCCGCACCCATTGTGGTTATCGCATTCGGTGCCGGATTCTGAAGCACAAGCCAAGCTCCATTGTCGATCACCACACGTGCATCATTGTTCAGCACCAACCTCCCTTGTGCGTTCGACAGAGCAGGACTGAGACTTAGAATTCCGCAAACCAAGATCAACACTGCCGGTTTCAGCACCAAGCAGAGGCCTTGATCTGGTAACAGTTGGTCGTTGTATTTCATCAATGGGTCATATTAAAGACGCACGAACCGCTAAAAAGTGGCCTGAAAAAATTCAGTTTCTCTCCTAAGTCAATAATAAAGATAGCATGAGGATCTGCTTCGTTCTACGATCACGTACTAAAATAGCTCGAATTTTCCCGCGTCCCGATAACTTGGCCCCTTCCATGCGCCGAACAATTGAATTGAATGTCGACCCGGTGATCGACTTTACCGCACTGCGTCCGTATCGACGGTTCCTGTTCCGTAATGTCGGCGATGAACAACGTTGGGTCCTCGGTGTGGATGAACTCAGATCAGTGGAACGCCCGGACAAAGGAGTTGGTGACTGGGTATTCGGGTTCTTGAGCTACGAAATGAAGAACTCGTTGGAAGAGCTTCACTCGCGGTCGAAGGATGAATTGGGTTATCCAACAAGTTACTGGTTCGTGCCTCGCTTCGTGTTCGAGTTGAATGATGAACGGTGTGTGTTGCATGTGCATGAAGCGGATGAATATGCAGGTATGGAACTTGCCAGGATGCTATTCCGGAATGACTCTGAAGAACCGGGTAGGCCGATCAAGAAGTGGGTCTCACGTACTCCGCGATCGGAATATATACGAGCCGTGAATACGTTGTTGGAACACATCCACCGCGGTGATATCTACGAAGTGAATTATTGCACCTCACGGCATGCTGAGGTTGATGCTGACTGGGATCCATTCATTGCTTACGTGCACTTGTTCACAAGCACGAAAGCAGAACACGCTGGATTCTTACGCATGAGTGATCGGTTTGCTTTGTGTGTAAGTCCAGAGCGCTATCTCGCATTCGATGGAGTCCGAATAATGGCGCAACCGATGAAAGGTACTCGGGCACGGAGCGGCAGCGCTGTTGAAGATGAACGGATCGCGATCGAATTGGCCAACGATCCCAAGGAGCGTGCAGAGAACATCATGGCCCTCGACGTTATGCGCAATGACCTTTCACGCGTTGCAAAGAGCCGATCGGTCGTTGTGGACGAACTTTGTGCAGTGCGTCCGCATGCGAGGGTGTTGCAAATGACAAGTACCGTTCGAGCCGAACTGAGGGAAGGAGTTACTCCTTATGAAGCGATCCTTGCTTCATTCCCAATGGCGAGCATGACCGGTGCGCCGAAGCATCGCGCGATGCAATTGATCGACGACATGGAGGATCAGTGCCGTGGACTTTTCAGCGGTACCATGGGTTTTTTCTCTCCGGATGGAACCGCGGACTTCAACGTTGTCATTCGGACGTTATTCTTCGATGCCGCGGAGCATAAGGCGACCGTCGTTACGGGGGGCGCACTTACAGCTAATTGCGATCCTGAAAAGGAGTGGGACGAGTGTGAACTGAAAGCACGTTCCGTTATTGACGCCTTGCAATGATCACCAACGTAGAACGGTTCATCGCTTCGCAAGAATTGGCATTGCCCGGTCAGCCACTGTGGGTTGCGGTAAGTGGAGGGGTTGATAGCATGGTGTTATTGCATGTTCTTCGTACGCTTGGCTACCAGTGCCAAGTAGCGCATGTGGATCATGGTCTGCGCGGCGCGGAAAGTGATGCTGACCTCCAATTCGTTGCAGAACAATGCAAGGCAAAGAAGATCCCGTTCAGTTCAACACTAGTGGACCTTTCAGAACTGAGAAGCACAGGAAAGTCCATACAGATGGCCGCGCGCGAACTACGTTATGCGTGGTTCAATTCACTTGTTGGCTCAGGTCCGTCAATTCTGGCAACGGCACATCATGCGG
Organism: Flavobacteriales bacterium; assembly: GCA_017987115.1. Taxonomy (GTDB): domain Bacteria; phylum Bacteroidota; class Bacteroidia; order Flavobacteriales_F; family PHOS-HE28; genus PHOS-HE28. Next base: position 30,442 of record JAGNUG010000016.1, read on the forward strand.
ATGATGCCGTGGAAACATTGCTAATGGATATGATGCAAGGTATGGGCCCATCGAGTTGGGGTTCCATCCCACCGCGTAACGGACCATTCATCCGGCCTTTATTGCAAGTTTCGCGCAAGGAGATACTCGCTCATGCTGAAAGACACGGGATTGAATTTCGTGAGGACCATTCAAATTCCGATCCGAAATATTTGCGCAATCGCGTTCGGCATGAGGTGTTGCCTTTGTTGGAGGAGATAAGACCAGGAACACGGATCGTCATGCAACGGAATGTTCAATTATTGCGGGAAATGACGGGAGTTCTTGGAGCACGGTTGAATGAAGTGTTGAAGTCGTTGGTCCCGGATAGCGATGGAGTAGTGCGTATACCGTTCGAACTACTGCGCTCTTCGCAAATGCCCAACTTGATCCTACATCGTCTTCTTCGGGACAAAGGATTTCACCCTGGCCGAATTGCAGATATCCTTTCGGCGATCGAAACGGGTAATACAGGTGCGCACTTCAATGATGGTGGTTTCACGGTAGTTGTTGATCGTGATGAGTTGATCATGGAAAAGGCCCAACCAACTCCACTGGAGTTCAGGATCGGTTCCATGAATGACCTGAAGGGTGCGTTGCCGATCTCTGTTTCAGTTGTGGATCAACTGGACTTGGATCTTGGACAGCGTAACAACGTCGCATGGCTCGATGCCGATAAAGTTCCATTTCCTTGGACCCTTCGCCCATGGAAACCTGGTGACCGCATGCACCCCATAGGTTTAGGTGGTTCAAAGTTGGTCAGCGACATGCTGATCAACCTGAAGGTCCCAAGGAATGTTAAAGAACGGACCTATGTACTTGTTGCACAGAACAGGATCGTATGGCTGTGCGGGCATCGCATTGCGGAAGGATCACAAGGATCGGACAGTTCGGATAAGATACTCCGCATTGCGTGGAAAGGAATTTGATCCTGATCGTGTCGGAATGGGATCGGATCGCTTACCTTAAGGCCACAATTCCGACCTAACATGCTCTTTCCGAATGCTAAATTGATCGCCAAGGAATTGATCTCTTCCTTGCGCTTCCCAAAGCAACCGCTCTCCCTTACGGATGAGGAGCGGAAAGCAAATTACTCCATCATGCAGCGTGCTACGCGTTTAGGTAATGCAGAGCATGGGAAATGCCGAATAGTGTTCGAGGATGATGAAGGAATGAAGGCTGTGGAAACGACCATCTGGACCTTCGATCCGGACAATATCGTCCTGAAATACGGCATGTCCATACCGATCGCAAGGGTGCTTAGTGTTTATATCCCTTAGCGAATTCCTATCCATAGGAAAACAAGGATCTTCACAAGGCCTTGGAGGCTCTTCCAAGGTAAAGGGTTATTTTTGTAGTACATATGATGATGTACTTACTGTTTCTTCTTACGCTTCTTCAATCCGGACCCAGTGATCCCGTGAAATGGATGTTTTCTGCTGGACCTGCTGACGGAGGAGTAGTGAACGTTCAATTGCAGGCAACGTTGGAAGAAGGTTGGCATCTTTATGCGATCTCACTACCCAGTGATCAAGGACCGATACCCACGTCGTTCACGTTCAAACAAACCAATGATTGGGTAGCTTCGGGCGAGTTGAGCGAACCAAAAGCAGTGGAGGAATACGATATCAATTTTGCGATGGATGTTCGACATCATTCCGGTAGCCCGATCTTCGTTCTACTCATAGAACGTGCAACGAATGAAGCCTTCAATGTTGAAGGTGAATTGGAATATATGGTCTGTAATGACAAGACCTGTTTACCACCAAAAGTGGTTCCGTTCAGCATTGTGGTCCCCGCCAGTTCAGTGAAGTAGATGGTCAAGCAACTCATGTTCGCGGTTTTCACCGCATTGTTATTGGCTGGTTGTGCAATTGATGCTCCGACGGCTAAAGATGCTAAGTCCATCAAACTGGATCCCGCCATGGATAAAGTGGCATGGTCCGTTAGTGCAACGCCAACTACGGATGATGAGTGGGAAGTGATTTTCCATGCCGATATCGATGAAGGATGGTCGGTCTACTCCGTTGAGAATTTCGGTGAAATGGGGCCGTGGCCAAGTCGCTTTGAATTCGACTCGCTCGCGCACCAGAGCGCGAAAGGTGAAGTGGTTGAGATAAGCGAACACACGATCCAAGGACACGATCCAGTGTTCGATATGGAAGTGAAGAAATTCAAGCACAACGTGGATTTCAAGCGCAAGGTCGACCTCCTGGTGAATGAAGTGCCACTGCAGGGCCAATTCGAATACATGACCTGTAACGACGTAACATGCCTTCCTCCACAGGTCGTTTACTGGCAATACAGCACGGATAGCGCGTCCTTCAACCTGAGTCCAGTACCGTACGACCTGACCGGTTATAGCGTGGTTTCATGTTCTGATGGTGTGTACAAATTGCCCGGTGTTGATCTGGAAGCACCGGTGATTGCTGGTGAACGTACGGATCATAAGAACAGCAGTCTTTGGACTCTTTTCTTCCTAGGGTTCATTGGGGGACTCCTAGCGTTACTTACCCCTTGCGTTTTCCCGATGATCCCACTAACGGTGAGCTTCTTTACCAAAGGAAGTGAGGATCGCAAGAAAGGAATGACCAATGCGATCACATACGGGGGCTTTATTCTGTTGATCTATCTGCTTTTTAGTGTTCCGTTCCATCTACTTGGGAGCGTCAACGAAGAGATCTTCAATGAAGTGAGCACCAACCCGTGGTTGAACATTTTCTTCTTCGTGATCTTCATTGTATTCGCGATCTCGTTCTTCGGATATTTCGAGATCCAATTGCCTAGTAGTTGGGTGAACAAGATGGATGCCAATGCTAGCAAGTCCGGTGGTATGATCGGTATCTTCTTCATGGCACTTACGCTTGCGCTGGTTTCGTTCAGCTGTACAGGACCTATACTAGGTTCACTGCTGGCCGGCGCTCTTACAGCGGACGGTGGCGCTTGGCAACTTACCGCGGGTATGGGAGGCTTCGGATCTGCATTGGCTTTGCCATTTGCGCTATTTGCGTTATTCCCACAATGGTTGAACTCATTACCACGTTCCGGTAGTTGGTTGAATACGGTGAAAGTCGTGCTGGGCTTCATTGAGCTGGCGTTGGCGATCAAGTTCCTTAGCAATGCCGATCTCGTAATGAACTGGGGCTTGCTTAAGCGCGAGGTCTTCATTGCGTTATGGATCGTTATCGGGATCGGACTTGCGGTTTACCTGTTCGGATTCATCAAATTTCCGCATGACGGACCGGCAAAACCAACGAAAACACGCATGGCTCTTGGCGCGCTTGTAACGGCATTCGTGTTGTACTTGATACCCGGACTTACGAACGGCTCAATGCGTAACCTGAAATTACTCAGCGGTTTCCCACCGCCACTTTTCTATAGTTTGTATCATCAGGAAAGTGAATGCCCGTTGGCATTGGAATGTTACCACGACCTGGAGGAAGGGCAGGCCGTTGCTAAAAGGAGCGGTAAACCGATACTGGTCGATAATACGGGTTGGGCCTGCGTGAACTGCCGTAAGATGGAGGAGACGGTCTGGAGCGAGCCTGAGATCCTGGAAGTGATACGGAATGAATATGTGCTTGTGTCCTTGTATGTGGATGATAAACGCGAATTGGCGGAAGAGGACCAGCATGTTTACATCAACTGCCGTGGACAGAAAAAATTGATCCTTACAGAAGGGAACAAATGGGCGACACTTCAAAGTGAATCTTTTGGTCAAGTAAGCCAACCGCTTTATGTATTGCTGAGCCCGGACGGCAAGTTGCTGACCGATCCTGTAGGCTATACGCCGGACAAATCCGAATACGGTGTATTCTTGGATCGCGGATTACAAGGAATGACGAAGCTCGGACTGCGCGCTGAACGGTAGTTGTCCTGTTTCCTATTCGTTTATTGAAGTTGTAGGGCCATAGCAGAACCGAGATCTTGCTCGACCGAGGGAAACTACCGGTATGTCCCTTGAAAGTTGTTCGTGGGATTGAGTGCTCAGATTTTTTCACTTTATGGCTTTCTCGCTTTTCAGTCTCTTTAACAACCAATAAACTCGCATCTTTGACGGGATGACACAAGACCGCATCCGAACACATTTTACCGAAGCTGCCGATGTGCTGAAGCGCTTCTCTGATGACCCGGCGAATATTGCAGCAATTGAGCAAGCAGCGGCATTCATGTCCTATTGCCTGAAACAAGGTGCGAAGGTGATCAGTTGTGGCAATGGTGGCAGTATGTGCGATGCCATGCACTTTGCCGAAGAACTGACCGGGCGATTCCGAGAAGATCGTGAACCGATCGCAGCACTTAGTATCAGCGACCCAAGTCACCTTACCTGTGTCGCGAATGATTACGGTTGGGAGCACGTTTTCTCACGCTTCGTAAAAGCACATGGTCGAGAGGGCGATGTTCTGCTCGCCATCAGTACCAGTGGTAACAGTCCCAATGTCCTTCGTGCAGCGGAAGAAGCGCGTGCCAAGAACATGCATGTGATCGGACTTACGGGCAAGGATGGAGGTAAACTTGCTGAACTTTGTACGGTTGAAGTGCGCGTGCCACATGATGGTTTCGCGGATCGCATCCAGGAGGTCCATATCAAGGTGATCCATGCTTTCATAGACCACATTGAGCGTGATATGGCCTTGCCAAAGCGTACCGAACAGTATTGACCACATGCTCGTTAAAGTATACGGATCAGCGGTATTCGGCATCAATGCCACAATTGTTACTGCTGAGGTTAATGTGGAGAATGGTGCTTTCTTTTTCCTGGTAGGTCTGCCGGACAGTGCGGTCAAGGAGAGCCAACAGCGCATGGACGCGGCACTGCGCAATAACGGATTGTATTTTCCGCGAGGCAAAGGCGTGACCATCAACCTTGCTCCTGCAGATATTCGCAAGGAAGGAACTGCGTATGACCTACCACTCGCTGTTGGGTTATTGGCCGCTACGGATCAAGTTCCAGCGGAAATGCTGGAATCTTACTTGGTGATGGGCGAATTGTCCTTGGATGGTGGCGTAAGGCCCATTAAGGGTGCGTTACCGATCGCTATTGAGGCGAAAGCAAAAGGATTCAAAGGCGTCATACTGCCTGTCGAAAATGCCAGGGAAGCCGCCATCGTTAACGACCTTACGGTTTATGGCGTTTCACATTTGACGGATGTAGTGGACCTGCTGAATGGCCGTGGTGTACTGGAACCGACCGTGGTGGATATTGCCGCTGAGTTTGCGAATAGCAGCCGGAATTACCCGGTGGATATCGCAGATGTGAAGGGCCAGGAAAATATTAAACGAGCCTTTGAGATCGCAGCAGCAGGTGGGCATAACATCATCCTGATAGGTCCGCCAGGCTCGGGAAAGACCATGCTCGCAAAGCGCTTACCAACAATCCTTCCTCCGCTCACCATCGATGAAGCGTTGGAGACAACGAAGATCCACAGCGTGGCAGGTAAACTGAATAAGAACGACAGCTTGCTGAGCGTACGTCCCTATCGTTCCCCTCACCATACGATCAGCGATGTCGCATTGGTAGGAGGAGGCTCATATCCACAACCCGGGGAAATAAGCCTTGCACACAACGGTGTGTTGTTCCTTGATGAATTGCCTGAGTTCAAACGGCAGGTCCTCGAGGTTCTTCGCCAGCCGTTGGAAGACCGCACGGTTACGATCAGCAGAGCGAAGTTCTCCGTGGAATACCCGACCAGCTTTATGCTCGTGGCGGCCATGAACCCATGTCCTTGTGGGTATTATAATCATCCGGATAAAGCCTGTGTTTGTGGTCCTGGTGTGGTACAGAAGTATTTGAACAAGGTCAGCGGTCCGTTGCTGGATCGCATCGACATCCACATTGAAGTTACACCCGTTCCATTCAGTGAATTGAGTGCAGAACGTTCCACGGAAAAGAGCGTGACCATGCGTGATCGCGTGATCGTCGCAAGGAAGGTGCAGCAGGATCGCTATGCCAATACCCGGATCCACTGCAATGCACAGATGGGTAGTAAGGAACTTCGGGATATCTGTCGTATCGATGAAGTTGGAAAGAACCTTCTCGAGAAAGCCATGGATCGGCTTGGATTGAGCGCAAGAGCGTATGATCGCATCCTGAAAGTAGCACGCACGATCGCTGATATGGGCGGTAGCACTGATATTCGAACGGAGCATTTGGCGGAAGCTATACAGTACCGAAGCTTGGATAGGGAAGGGTGGGCCGGGTAGCCATTAAGATCCTGATTTACCACCTTGGCATGTTCAATTCCGATATGTCAATTCTGCCGTTTCTTGGTCGTGCACGCACTAGGAGTGCTATTCTCTGTTCGTCAGATCCACTGATCGTGTCGCCATGACCATGGCCTTCAGCACACGTTCTTGGAGACCAGTTGCCTATTATCGAAACAATCTTCGTTGGCCTTACGTACTACGGGCAACGAAATGTATTACACACTACGAACCATCGCCATCTCCTTGGTCATTTTGATCGCCTCCTCGATCTTTTCATTGACCTTGAATGCTCAAGACGCGGAACCGCAGTACTTGAGCAACGTTCTCATCACAACGGATAAGAAAAATGCCTCTTATTTCCGGAATGCTGATGGAAAGCAAGGCGATCATTTCGTGGGCAAAACATATTCCATTGAGGGTGTTCTGAAAGTTGAAGGGGTTTATGCCGATAAGCAACTCTCGATCGAAGATGGGCACTTTACGTTTTATTACCCGAATGGAAAGATTGAAAGCCGCGGTGATTATGAAATGGGATTGAAATCCGGTATCTGGGAGCGTTTCGATATGAATGGAAACGAACTAGCGGAGAAGATCTACGACGCAAAGGCCCTGGAGAATATTGTCTATACGATGGCCCAGACCATGCCAAAATATAAAGGGGGTGACGAAAAAGTATTCAAGCACTATATAAAAAGCACCGTAGCGAATTCGATCCGTACAAAACTGAAGGGTGGGGTAACCACAAGTTTCATTGTGGAGAAGGACGGTGCGTTAAGCGATATCAGAGTGATCGGGAATGAGGACAAGATCGTTCAGGCAAAAGTCATTGAAGCCGTTCAAGCCAGTTCGCCCTGGGATGCAGGCGTGGAGAAAGGACGTCTTGTTCGTGTGCAATTGGAAGTGCCTGTGAAATTCTGACCTTGGTCCAACTTATCGAGATCACTTGGAAGCCTCATTGATCGAGGCTTTTTGTGTTTCAGGTGCATTTCAAATACCATTCGAGGTCTTGTGCGACCGTTCAACCATAGGGAATGTTCCTACTGATCACAACCGTTAGTTTTGTCATGCGATCAACTCCGCTAGCGATCGGGGCTTAGCATCACATGTCATATTTACCACGTTGCCCTTTGGATAAGCCGTCGCTTGGACTGAGCATTCATGATTCGATCCATTTGATCCATCGTGAAGATTGGGAGAAAGTGGCCAGCGATGCGAGACCGTATCTGAATTACGACCACCTGATGGCATTGGAAGATGTGATGGTCGGATCGATGGGTTTCCGATATGCTTTGTTCTATTGTGAGCAATATCAGCCGATCGGGATAGCCTATTTTCAATTGGCCGAACTTGTGGATAACGGAAGCAATTATCGCGATGCCGTGCGTAAGATGGGCGCTGGTTTAGGTGCAAGGATCGTAAAGGACCTGAAGTTGCGCAGTCTGGTCTGCGGAAATATCTTTCATTGTGGGGAACATGGTGCTCACTTCATTAACGGGATCCCACATGATGAGCAATTGAAAGCACTGGAAACGGCTATGCGGCAATTGCGATCCGACGAACGATCAGGTCCGAAGCCTTCCGTATTGATCTTCAAGGAATTCGGGAATGGTCATACGATGAGTGCGGCAGTGCTTGAAGATAAAGGCTATCACCCGTTGGCCATGGACGTGAACATGGTCATGAACGTTGATCCAAATTGGAAGGATCTGGATGGTTACATGAGTGTACTCACTTCCAAGGCACGAACAAGGGTAAAGTCGATCCTGGACCGTTCATCAGGATTGGAGATCAAGGAACTGACGGAAATTGAGATCCAGAATGCCATACCCGAGCTTCAGCAGTTGTTCGATGAAGTGATCCAACGTGCACCATTCGTATTCGGAAGGTTCAATGTTGCAGTTTATACGCAATGGAAAAGGCTGTTAGGGGATAACCTCATGTTCCATGGATTCTATTTGAATGATCAATTGGTCGGTTTCAGTGCGGCGTTCGTTCTCAAGGACACGCTTGACGCGCAGTTCGTGGGGATCAATTATGGGTTGAACCAGGAACACTTTATATACCAACGCATGTTGATCGATCTGCTTGAGTTCGCTCTTGGTAATGACCTTCGGACGATCAAATTCGGTCGAACAGCGGAGCAAGCAAAAAGTACGATCGGAGCGCTGCCTGAACCGTTGCTTTGGTATGTGAAGCATCGGAACCGGTTAGCTAATAAGATCATAGGTCCATTCATTCGAGGTGTAGTACCTACCGAATTCGAACTGCGGGAACCCTTCAAGAAGGTGACGGTGTAAATGGATTCAGTTACGCAGATCGTATTAGGCGCTGCCGTGGGTGAACTGGTGCTCGGTAGAAAGATCGGTAATAAGGCCATGTTATGGGGTGCTATCGCGGGTACAATTCCGGATCTCGATGTACTGAACCGTTCGTTGTTCGATGATCTTCGTGCCAATGAATTGCATCGCGGAATAACGCATTCCATTCTTTTCTCCGCAGTGATGGCACCAGTGCTCGGTTGGTGGGTGAAAAAGAACAGACGATCACTTCTTGCGGTTTTTATTCTTCTGATCGCCTTGGTTTTCATTCAAGGCCTAACAACGACCAGTGCGTACTTCATGATGATGTCCATTACGTCATTGATCGTCGCACTGGTGCTATGGAAAGGAAACAGAACCGATGATGTGACCACCATGGACTGGACAAAATTGTTCTGGTGGAGCTTGGTCACACACCCGCTGCTCGATTGCCATACCACATGGGGAACACAGCTGTTCTGGCCCTTACCGCTGAAAGTCGCTTACAACAATATCTTCGTGGTGGACCCGCTCTATACCTTGCCGTTCTTGATCTGTGTGGCGGCTGCCATGTTCTTCAGGCGGTCGGATCCTCGACGTCGGACCATCAATAACATCGGCCTGATCATCAGCTCCGCATATATGGTCACTACGATCGCATTCAAGTTCATCGCTTATCGCTCCATTCGGGATTCCGTGGAACGACAGGGGTTGACGTACTCCGCAATTTCAACACGGCCAACTCCTTTCAATTCGATCCTATGGACAACGAATATCAGCAGTGGTGATCACTATTATCTCGGTTATTATTCATTGCTCGATACCAAGCCTGAAGTTGAGCTGATCGATCTCCCTAAGCAGCATGAATTGTTAGGAGAGTGGTCCGATAATGAAAAGGTGCATCGGTTGATCCGCTTGTCGGATGATAACTACATCATCAGAAAGGAGAACGATACGCTCGTGTTCTGTGATCTCCGTTTCGGGCAAATGGGAGCACCTTCCACTGATAAACCGTTCGTGTTCGCTTACAAGTTGATCCCTGATGGTAATGACCTAAGGGTAGAGTTGAAACCTCCACCCGATGTTGAAGGAAAGATGTTGATGGCAGTGATGGGTGAGCTTTGGGAACGGATCAAAGGGGAGTGAAATACCTGGATCTCCGCAGCTGAACATTGCTCCGGATCGTTGAAGATCGGACCAGAAGCGCTTGAATTATTGTCCTCACGAGAAAGTCGACCATGATCAGGTCGGATTTCTCGTGAGGATCATTTCATATATGGACTACCCCCACTGGGCCAGGATCATGAACATGATGGCAATGGTAATGACCCAATATCCCCAGTTGATCAAGAACGTTTTGAACGAACGACGCTCGAATAAAGCCACAGTAGCCATTACTGGTAGTAGTACGAAACATGTGATCATGATACTATGGGCGAGCCCATGGCTCCACGTATGGAAGCGTACACCATAAGCATCAATGATACCTTGTAGTTCTGCGCCGAATGCGGAGGAAGCATCCACGCCCATGCCATGTTCCTCCACCGGCCTGAAGAATGCTTGGAAAGCGAAATGGTGATCCCCCAAGAACTTATAGGTGAAAGAAAGCAGTAGGGCCATCAAGAAGCTGAGTCCGAATATCATGGGCATATTCCCCGTCCTGATGCGCTCTTCGGTCAGTCCAACGCCATTCATCCAAGTCGTGCCGAATACGCTCGGGTTATACCAGATGAAACCGACGATCATCGGTACAAGTGCAGCAACAATGTGTATCAACCAGTTGATCTCCATGGTGTAAGGGTTTGGTGAATATGTTCCAAATATATCTTTTCATGATCCCTTACGACCAATGGGTATAGGCATGAACGAACAACCTCATACTGAAAAGCAGCAGTACAATGCCGATACCGCGATAGACTTTCTTCAGCAGATGTGGTGCAAGTAGTTTGCGGAGCTTAGGCGCCAATGCGGATTTCAAAAGGTCGGTCAAAAAGATCCCGACCAGAATTGAGATGAGGAACATCCATTCATTATTATCCAAAGCAAAACCTGCTGTTGCTCGCAAGGAGAACCCTGTCCATACCACGAATACGAAAGGGTTGATGAAGTTGACCAGAAAACCAGCCGTGTAAAGGCCAACTGCATTCTTGCTCCCTAGCCGCACTTCCTGATCCTTGTTCACGTTCGAGTTGAACGTATACCAGGCTCCTAACACAACAAGAACAATACCTGCAGCAAGGGCCAGCCAGCCGTCGTTCACGTTCCCTTCGAACAACGCAACGGCACCGGTCTTACAAATGATAGCGACCAGAATATCTGAAGAAATAATGCCGAGCGCGACAGAAGCGCCACCCCAGAATCCGTAGTCCAGCGCTGCACGCAGCAGCGTAAAGAACACGGGTCCGACCAAAAATGCTGTAATGAAGCCATAACCTAGGCCTTCCAAAATAGGCATGGCCGAAAGGTAGTGTGGACAAACTGATGCAAGCAACTAGGAGCTGTGCTGTTCAAATACGATCTTCTTGATAAAATTACGTTTCAAGAAGATCCGGATACCACCTTCTCCGGTTCGCAAATGATCATCCCATTGCGGTGTGATGCCATACTGGAAGTAACATCCAATACCCCATTGATAGGTTGCATTGACAGGCCGTTGATAGTTGAGTCCGATCGTCGGAATGAAGTTGAAATGCCCGTAATTTTTCAATTTTCCATTGATCAATGTATCAATGTCAACGCTAAGTGGTACGTAGTAACGTCTACGGCCGGTGGCGTTGTTCGTAATTGGGTTATCAAGTTGAGCGGCAAGGAACAGCGAGAATTTCTTGGCCTCGTCCAGAAACCATGAAATGCCGAATATCAATGATACATAGCTAGCTCGCACAGTAATGCTATCTGTATTCGTACAACACTGGCTCCCATCAGATACATTGAAGCCCAAATTCTGTACATGATATCCTAATCCTACAATGGCTTCAGTATTTTCATTTACGGGTTCCGAATAAAGCAATTGTACGCTATAACCGGAGTAGCCATATGTTGATGCGCCACCACGAACTTCTTTGGTGTAGGTCGTTCCTACCTTCCCTAAGAATGAACTAACACTGATACTTCGTTGCGCGGAACAATGGTTAATGAACACCACGTTTCCAGAAACGCCAAGCAGCAGCGCTAATGCAAAATTCTGAAACGTTCGTGAATTGATCATTGGTTGTCCTTGCCGATCTTCCTTTCTACGACAACGGTAACGTACAGCTGCGAAATTTGCCCTATGAACTTGGACGGTTGCGTAAACCAAACCGCTGCTCCGGGACCAAAAAATACGTTGTAGTTCGAGGTCCTCTTGATGTTCTGATGAAGTTCGAAAACAAATTGCCCGTAGGTGTTGCCATACTTTACCCGTTCCTTGGTGAAGGTTAGATCCTCAGCACCATTACTGTATGTTATTGAACCTGTACGAATCGCCCATAACGGTATTACAAGTTCAATTCCGAATTTTAGGCGGGTGAGGTCATCTTCATTAAGCGGTATAATTGGTGCAGCACCTAACGTTAACCAACCAGCATTGACTTTCCAGTGGTCATTGGTCGAGCCGCCTAAACCAGAACTTTTATTCTTCTCCCCGAACCACTGCTGTTGGTATCCAATAGCGTATTGCACCTTGGACCGTATACCGAGTTGCTTGGTAAATGTGCCACGCAATTCCGTTGAAAACCCAAGGCTTCTGGAATTGGATTGGGTATAGCTATCGTTACTGGTTGAAATTGGAATAAGCGCTCCGGTACGCAGATCCGCACCTAGCGTGATCTGTGCTTGTAGTTCGCCATCAAACCCGGTTAGGAACAAGACCACTGCAATGCAGAACGTGCGGCGCATATCGTAAATCTACGCTTAAACCGCCCGTGTGCTTCAACTTGAACAGAAGAATGTTATGGTTCTCGGTTACCTATCCGTGGCACTGCTTGTATTTCTTGCCGCTTCCACAAGGACACGGATCGTTACGCCCGATCTTCTTTTCTACACGCACAGGTTCAATTGGCTGGCGCTGCTGTTGCGGTGGCATAGCGCCACGGCCAGGCGCTGCAGCGCGTGCTGTTGCTGCTGGGCGGGTTGCCGTTGCTGTACTTGAAGAGGATCCCTGTGTAGGAATATCCGTTCGGCTTGTCTGTAATCGCTGCTGCGGTGCGCGAGGCTCCTGCGCTTGCTGAACGTTCGGTTGAGCTGCAGGTAGACCAGCTTTGGCCAAGAACCCGATCACATCTCCGTTCATGCGCTCCATCATTGATTTGAAGAGTTCGAAACTCTCCAATTTATAGATCAGCAAGGGATCTTTTTGCTCAATGCTCGCATTCTGCACACTGCGACGCAATTCATCCATCTCGCGCAAGTGCTCTTTCCACTCGTTGTCGATCGTCGCCAAGGTGATGTATTTCTCGATGCTTGCGATCAGTTCTCGTCCTTCGCTCTTATAACTCTTTTGCAGATTGCTCACGACCTGTATGGTCTTCAACCCATCGGTGATCGGAACCACGATGTTCTCATATTGCTGGCCTTGGTTCAAGAACACATCCGTCAATACCGGCATGGCCTGTTTTGCGATCTGGTTCGTATGCCGCTCATAGCTCTTCAATGCTGCAGCGTACACGCGCTCGGTAACCTCATCGGTCTTCAATCGCTTGAATTCCTCTGCGTTAACGGGACTTTCCGTGAAAAGTCTTCGGAAAAGATCCAATTCGAATCCTTCGTAATCACCTTCTTGATGGTATTCGTTAACCAGATTGGCACTTACGTCGTAGAACATGCTCAGGATGTCCAGCTTCAACCGTTCGCCGAACAAAGCATGGTGCCTCCGTTTGTAGATAACGGTCCGCTGGCTGTTCATTACGTCATCATACTCCAACAGTCGCTTTCGTATTCCGAAGTTGTTCTCCTCTACTTTTTTCTGTGCACGTTCAATGCTCGCGGTGACCATGCTGTGTTGGATCACCTCGCCTTCCTTCAAGCCCAAGCGGTCCATCAGTTTGCTGATCCGTTCACTATTGAACAAACGCATCAGCTCATCTTCCAGCGATACATAGAACTGGGATGACCCAGGATCTCCTTGACGACCCGCACGACCGCGCAACTGTCTATCCACACGGCGACTGTCATGCTTCTCCGTACCAATGATCGCGAGACCACCAGCAGCTACAACCCCAGGCCCGAGCTTGATGTCCGTACCACGACCAGCCATGTTGGTAGCGATCGTAACCGTTCCGGATAGTCCGGCTTGCTGAACGATCTCCGCCTCACGTTGGTGCTGTTTCGCGTTCAGTACGTTGTGCGGGATGTTGCGCATCTTGAGCATCTTGCTCATCAATTCGCTGACCTCAACGCTTGTTGTACCCACCAGAACAGGTCGTCCTTTTTCGCGCAATGCCACGATCTCGTCGATCACCGCGTTGTATTTCTCGCGCTTCGTTTTGAAGACCATGTCCTCCGCATCACCACGTGCGATCGGACGGTTGGTCGGGATCACCATCACATCCAATTTGTAGATGTCCCAGAGTTCCTGTGCCTCGGTTTCCGCCGTTCCGGTCATACCCGCCAGCTTGTGGTACATGCGGAAATAGTTCTGCAAGGTCACGGTAGCATAGGTCTGCGTTGCGGCTTCTACTTTAACTTTTTCTTTGCTTTCTATCGCTTGGTGCAGGCCATCGCTGTATCGACGGCCATCGAGGATACGACCGGTCTGCTCGTCAACGATCTTCACTTTCCCATCCATCACCACGTACTCCACGTCCATTTCGTAGAGCGCGTAGGCGCGGATCAATTGGTTCACCGTATGGATGCGTTCGCTCTTGATCCCAAAATCACGCAAGAGTTCATCTTTCCGTTTTGCTTTTTCCTCTGTGGTGGCAGCGCTTTTCTCGATCTCCGCAATGCCCGCTCCCACATCGGTCATGATGAAGAAGTTGCTGTCGTTCGAATCTCGACTGATCAGATCCACACCTTTTTCCGTGAGTTCGATACCGTGCTGTTTCTCGTCGATGGTGAAGTACAGTTCCGCATCCACCTTCGGCATTTCTTTTCCTTGGTCCTGGAGGTAGTAGTTCTCCGTTTTCTGCAAATGCGCACGAACTCCTCCTTCACTCAGGAACTTGATCAACGCATTGTTCTTTGGCAAGCCTCGGTGGGCACGCAACAACGCCATTCCTCCAACTTCCAATTGCTCCTTTGTGGCCGAGCCATCGCTGATCCCTTTCAGATTCTCCTTCGCTTCAGTGAGCAATTTGGTCACGAGCTTTTTCTGCACGTTATAGAGATTCTCTACACGTGGTTTGTACTCATCGAATTGATGAATGTCTCCTTTCGGAGTTGGGCCACTGATGATCAGCGGTGTACGGGCATCGTCCACAAGTACGCTATCCACTTCATCCACTATTGCGAAATGGTGTTTACGTTGTACCAAAGCGCTAGGTGCATGCGCCATGTTATCACGCAAGTAGTCGAAGCCGAATTCGTTGTTCGTTCCATAGGTGATATCGGCCATATAGGCCTTACGCCGTTCCGCACTGTTCGGTTCATGCTTGTCGATGCAATCCACACTGAGCCCATGGAATTCGTGCAACGGCCCCATCCACTCAGCATCACGTTTGGCCAAGTAATCGTTCACGGTGACCAAATGCACACCGCGACCAGGTAATGCGTTGAGGTAAACGGGCAATGTGCTCACCAGTGTTTTTCCTTCACCGGTGCTCATCTCCGCGATCTTGCCTTTGTGCATGGCCCAACCGCCGATCAACTGCACATCATAGTGCAACATATCCCAAGTAATAGGAACGCCAGCCGCCATCCATGTATTCTTCCATATGGCATGATCCCCTTCAATGCGGATCTCATTTTGTCGTTTGGTGGCCAGTTCGCGGTCCATATCCGTAGCACGAACACGGATCTCCTTGTTCTCCTTGAAACGGCGCGCGGTTTCCTTAACCACCGCGAATGCTTCTGGCAGGATCTCCAACAAGACCTCTTCAATATCCTTTACACTCTGTTCCAGGATCTTGTCGATCTCTTCGTAACGCTGCTCCCTGTCCTGGATATCCATACGCGGATCTTCCTCGATCTCATTACGCAGCGCGATGACCTTATCATCACTTTCCTTGGTCCGTTCAGCAATACGTGCTTTCAACGTGGTGGTCCGTTCACGCAGTTCATCGTTACTCAATCCGGCCAGCTTCACGAATTCCGCATTGGTCAGCTCCACGATCGGTGTAGCCTCCTTTAGATCACGCGTGGCTTTATCGCCGAATACTTTCTTTATCAATGTACCGAACATGGATCGATGGTGTGTTGGTGGTGTTGGGCGTATCGCAATCCGATAGGGCCCCGATTTTATAAGGTTGGCAAAGGTAACCGGATCGTGGTGTGCACAGACCTTGCCGGATCAATGAGTCTGCCAAGGCGTCAGCTACTGAACGCAAAAGCCCCCTCGCTTCTGGCGAGAGGGCTTTTGTGGATCAAGTCCGTTCAGTATTCGTCCTCGTTGAAGAAAAAGTCCTCTTTCGACGGATAATCCGGCCAAATATCTTCAATGGTCTCGAATACTTCTTCATCGTCCTCAATGGCCTGAAGGTTCTCCACTACTTCCAGTGGAGCGCCAGTACGCATTGCAAAATCAATAAGCTCATCCTTGGTGGCAGGCCACGGGGCGTCCTCCAAATATGAAGCAAGTTCTAAGGTCCAGTACATGTATTCGCTTTCTTAGCGTCTGTGAAATTGGCCGCAAATATAGGTTTTAGGATATTCCGCTCGACGATAGCTGGGTTGCCTGCCGTAAATCCACTACTGGCGCGGGGTCCATGGCGTGTCACTGACCCCATTGCGGTGCGCTATGCTTCTAGCGAGTACGAAAAGGAGGTCGCTGAGACGATTCAAATAGCGCACTACGATCTCAGGAACGGGTTCTTCGGATGCTAATCTGACGACCATACGCTCCGCCCTTCGACACACCGTTCGGCAGATATGCGCTTGTGATGATGCCATATCACCTCCAGGTAGAATGAAATTCCGCATTTCCGGAAGTTCTGCGTCCATCCGATCCATTTCGGATTCCAACTGCGTTATGTGCGGTTCGGTTATCGCCGGTACTTTGAACTTTTCGGCTTGCTCTTCCGTCCCACTTGCCAATCGTGAACCAAGGCTGAAGAGTGTTGCTTGGATCGGCTTCAGTTGCTCATCAAGTTCACCTTTCGCAAAGTCGCGTAACAATCCGATATGACTGTTCAGCTCATCGATCGTACCATAAGACTCAATGCGCAAACTGTCTTTAGGTACACGATCGCCACCCAATAAGCTGGTCTGGCCTTTATCTCCTGTTCGGGTATAGATCTTCATGGGGTGTAAAGGTGAGGAAGAACGATCGGTCCAATTGTGAAATGGTATTAGAAGCCATCTCAAAAATAACTCTTGAGAACGATCATCACACATGCCAGTTGTACCATACCCAAGAAGAGATGTGCATGGTATTCGTACCTAACGAATGTACGGCGCGAGTTAAATAGCCACGCGA
>JAGNUG010000195.1 GCA_017987115.1 Flavobacteriales bacterium
GGTTCCGGTCACGGTAATGCTCGTTATGCCGAGACCGTCCTTTTTCACTTCGGCAATTGCACTAGCGGATAGGTACCGTTCAAGGATATCGTCAGGAATGATGATCGGTTTGCTCTTCACGACGTTCACATTCTCGAATCCTGCATCAGCGATCATCTTCATGTACTGATCCTGCTGGATCGCTCCCGTAACGCAGCCTGCATAAAGCTCTGCTGCTTGGCGCAATTCCTGCGGCAACTCGCGCGTAAGAACAATGTCGGAAACGCTGAAGTGTCCACCTGACTTCAGAACACGGAACATTTCGTTGAACGCTTTTTGCTTATCGGGCACAAGATTCAATACACAGTTGCTCACGATAACATCCACCATGTTGCTTGACAATGGCAGTTGTTCAATGTCCCCTTGACGGAACTCAACATTATCGTAACCAAGCTTTGTGGCATTCGCTTTGGCTTTGGCGATCATCTCGGGCGTAAAGTCAACACCGATCACACGACCATCCGCGCCAACGGCTGCACGCGCAACGAAGGCATCGTTACCTGCACCGCTTCCAAGATCCAAAACCGTATGGCCCGGTTTGATCCCTGCCGTCTCTGTTGGTAGACCGCAACCAAGTCCCAGGTCCGCATCGGGTGCATGACCTTGCAGACCGGTGTAATCATCGGTCATGATGTTGTATACCTCGGTACTGCAACCACCGGCACCGCAACACGAAGCGGCGTTTTCTTCTTTGGATTGAGATGCAATGTCCGCGTATGTTCGGCGCACTGATTCTTTCAATTCTTCTGCGTTCTTCATTTTTTTCAATCGTTATTTTACGTTTGATCTTCACTCAGGTACAACATGCTGTATCAACAGCTTTGAAGCTGGTCATCATTTCCAGAAAAGTCTTCTGCGCCAGCGCCCATTCTTTAGGATCGATGCAATAACAGACACGCTTGCCGTCGATATCCCCTTGGATCAATCCGGCTTCCTTCAATTCCTTCAAATGCTGGCTCACCGTACTCTGTGAGAGGGGAAGTTCGTTCACGATATCGCCGCAAACACACGCATTCTTACTGATCAGTAAGCGCAAGATGGCAACGCGCGCAGGATGTGCCAATGCTTTCGCGTAGCCTGCGATCCGATTATCTCGGACCGTGAATTCCTCTGATTTTGAAAGTCCCATTTCCCGTTCTAATAGATCGCAATATTACGATTAATTACTCGAATGTACAGATCTGACCGTCAAGTTTTTCAATAGATCCCAACATGAAAAACATGTTTCCGCAACGAACCTTATCACCCATGAAGCGCACGATAAGTAACGCAGCGAATAAAAAAGGAGCCCTATCAGGGCTCCCTTTTAAATACTTAAAAACAGCGGATCACATCTTCTTGATGATGAACTCCGTTCTGCGATTGAGCTGGTGTTGTTCTTCTGTACACGTGCTGATCACATTGCCTTCGCACGGGCAATTGTTCACCAATTTGCTTTCGCCGTATCCTTTTCCAGTGATGCGCGATCGTACGATCCCTTTGCTTACGATATAGGCCATGCTGCTCTTCGCACGTTTGTCGCTCAATACCCTGTTGTACTCAATGGAACCGCGACAATCCGAATGACTACCGAGCTCGATGACGATCCCCGGGTTATCATTCATCACCTCCACCATTCTATTCAATTCAGCAGCTGCATCCGGACGGATATCCGCTTTGTTCACATCGAAATAGATCGTCTTCAAATCAATAAGTGAACCGAGGTCATCACCTTTCGCTGCAGGTTGAAGGCCCACTTCCATTGATTCGTTCTTCTTCAATTCTCCGTACGCTTTGATCAGTTCCGTGTAGGTGATCTTCTTGCTGAGGTAGCCTGTACGCGTAAGGCGTATCTGCATGTTCAGTTCATCACCGATGGCTCTTTTCTCCAACGCCGTGCGAACGTTTCCTTTCTCATTTGTCTTGCCGATCAACAGTGGTTCCGGTGATCGTTCCTCAACAATGTTCACGTTCACATCCTTGAGCGGATCGCCTGTTCCAAGGTCGGTGACATGCATCAGGAACGAGATCCCCAGTTCACTGACCAGCGTGAGATCCTGCACCACCAGCGTATCCAGTTCAGTTAATAGATCCAGGTCGGTTGCAAATTTCATGAAGTCCTCCTTTTCCGCAGTAATGGAATATTCCTGACCAGGCGCGAGTGAGAAACCGTATCGACCGCTTGCATCAGTGATCGTGGAATCCAACGTCTCGCCATTCACGCCGATCCTCTTCACCAACACACCAGCCAATGGTGCGTTCGTGTTACCCTCTCTTACGATACCATCGATCTTCAATTCATTCCGCAATTTCGCTGTGATCGTAGCAGAATAAATATCATCATCACCTTTTCCTCCAGGACGATCGCTTGAAAAGTAGCCGCTGGTGCTGTTGCGTAGAACGAACCCGAAATCATCGGCAGTACTGTTGATCGGAGCACCTGGGTTCCGCACGTTGCTGAATGCATTTCCCGTGACGTTTGCCATCATTACATCGAGGCCACCTAGTCCTTTATGACCGTCGGAAGCAAAGAAGAGCACATTGTCCGTGGTGATGAACGGGAACATTTCATTGCCTTCTGTATTGATGCCCTCCGCATTCGCCGCTGGGCCCCATCCTCCTATACCGGCTTTCTCACAATACCAGATATCGGTACCGCCTTTTCCACCCGGTCTATTGCTGGTGAAGTACAATCGGTTGCCATCCGGTGTCAATGCAGGATGACCAACGGAATACCGATCATTGTTATGGATGAAGGCATTCTCTTTCTCCCATGGACCCGTTGCCGAACGCGAGGTCGAATACATCTTCAGGCCGGTCACGCCACTTTCATCCTTGCCGCGTTTATGTCCGTCGTAATTGTTCCGGGTGAACAGCACTTGTTGTCCTGCTGCGGTCGCACTCAAATTGCTTTCGTGGTACTTGGTATTGAACGGACCATCCAACGGTCTCACGTTCGTAAGGTCACCGGTCGCACTTGCATCGGCTACATACAGATCAAGGAATGGCGCATCGTTCCACGTATGGTTCCGTTCTTCAACAGCCCTGTCCCGTCGTGCGGAAGCGAATGTCACTTGCTCACCGAGCATTCCCACTCCCATGTCGGAACGCTCGGAATTGATGTCGAGGTTCTTAACTGACGCACCAAGTAGATTCTGTTCGTTCAACTGCTTCACATAATTGACCGCGTTGTTCTGCAACGCCGTTCGGGAATCCTGTGCCGCAAGTCCTTTGTATCGCTCCAGAACAAGGTCAGCCTCCGCGATCTTACCATTGCTACGCAACACCTCACTGTACCGATAAACGTCCTGTGGCCCAGCGGTGGTGGGTGCCACGGCTTTTGCATACCAGCGTTCTGCATTGCGCATGTCCCGTAAGCGCCAGTAACAATCTGCTGTATTC